>NZ_JBSGBZ010000029.1:0-113426 GCF_053601495.1 Streptomyces sp. NPDC004721 | reverse complement strand
CGGCTGGGCCACGCGCGCGCGTGCCGCGGTCGCCGATGTGCGCTCGCGCATGGACGTCTTCGACGACCTGCCCGCTGCCATGTTCGTTCTCGGTGGCACGAGTGGCGCGATGCGCCGGTCTCACCGGGTCAGCGGCGGGCGCTGCTCCCCTGACGCGTCCGCCGGCCCTGCCGCGTCCGCCGACTCGTCCCTGATCACCTCGCCCTGGACCACCTTGCCGTCGGGGCGGTGGATGCGGACCTGCTGGAAGGCGTCGCCGAGCGTGCCGGGGGTGGCCTCGCGCAGCCTGCGGTCGACGGTCCGCTCCGCGTAGCGGCTCACGGCCTGCTGGACCGGCGGAAGCAGCAGGAGCAGGCCCACCGCGTCCGAGATCAGGCCGGGGATCATCAGCAGCAGGCCGCCCAGCATCATCAGGCCGTTGCCACCGCGGCGCGAGGAGGGGGCGCCGCCCTGCTGGAGCGCCTCGTTGAGGTTCTGGAAGGCACGGCGGCCCGCCCGCTTGATCACCACCGCGCCGAGGACGAGGCCGGCGACCAGCAGCAGGAAGACCGTGAACCCGCCCGCCGCTCCCGCGACCACCGTCAGCAGCCAGATCTCCAGCACGATCCACACCGCGAGGCTCAGTGGCAGGTACCGGCGGGGCCGGGAACGCCGGGGCCGGGCGGAGTACGAAGAGGTCGGAGCGCCAGTCGTCATGCTCCCAGTGTGCCTGGCGGCTGCTCAATCCCGGATAAGCACTATGCCCGGGGCTTGTCGCCCCGGCCGGTGATCTTGGTCACCCGCTCCCCCACGCCCCACGCGGTGACCCTCCACAGCGCCTCGACGAGGATGTCGCGGCTCATCTTGGAGTCGCCGTGCTCGCGCTCGACGAAGGTGATGGGGACCTCGACGACGTGGTAGCCGGCCTTCACGGCGCGGCGGGCCAGGTCGACCTGGAAGCAGTAGCCCTGCGAGGCGACCTCGTCCAGGCCCAGGCCCTCCAGCGTCTCCCTGCGGAAGGCGCGGTAGCCGCCGGTGATGTCCCGCAGGGGGAGGTCCAGGGCGATCCGGGAGTAGGTGCTGCCGCCGCGCGAGAGGAACTCGCGGGACTTCGGCCAGTTCACCACGCGTCCGCCCGGCACCCAGCGGGAGCCGAGGACCAGGTCGGCGCCCTTGAGGGCGGTCAGCAGCCGGGGCAGTTCCTCGGGCTGGTGGGAGCCGTCGGCGTCCATCTCGATCAGGACGCCGTAGTCGCGCTCCAGGCCCCAGCGGAAGCCCGCGAGGTAGGCGGCGCCGAGACCCTCCTTGCCCTTGCGGTGCAGCACGTGCACGTGCCCGTCATCGGCCGCCAGCTCGTCGGCGAGCTTGCCCGTGCCGTCGGGGCTGTTGTCGTCGGCCACGAGGACGTGCGCCTCGGGGACGGACGTGCGCACCCGGCTCACGATCGTCTTGATGTTCTCCGCCTCGTTGTAGGTCGGAATGATCACCAAGGCCGTGCCGAGCGGGCCGAGTCGCCTGTCCCGGGCTCGGGAGCCGGCCGCGGGGGTGCCGTCGCCGTCGTTCACTACTGCCCCTTCATGTCCGTAAGCAGGGAACCACCATAGTGGCCCCGGCCTGCGAGGACGTGACATCGCAGGCGTACGGGGGTGTCGATTCGGCAAGAGCGGGGTAAGAGCCCTCGCCTCGATCGTGTCATGGATCCGCCCGTCCGGCGGATGGGGGCCCGGCGCCCTTCGGGCCGACCTGGGACCCGCTGGCTGCGGGTCTACCGAAAGCCGTTGTCTACTGAGCGCCCGGGCCCCACCCGGGTCACACCTTGCCGACCGTCCGGAACGTTCCCCCGCGGACGCGGGCGCTGAGCCTGGCTCCCAGCGACGGTGACCCGGTGCGGCACACCGTCCCTGACGCAGCGGCGCCGCGACGCGGGTACGGAAGTTCCCCGGCCGGGCGTCCGGTGGTGGACCCGGCAGAACCTATCGGCCCGCTGCCGTCGCCTGTCAACCAGTGCCTTGACCTGTACAAACGTCCATGACCGCAGGGTCGGGGCGGAGGATGCGCAGGTCGCACGACCCAGCGGCGGGCACGGGGCGGCGCAGCGCGTCCCCGGGAAGTCACTCGCCCGGCCGTACGAACACCGTCCGCCCGCCCACCACGGTCCGCAGGCAGACGGGCAGGTCACCGCCCGGGGTGAGGTCGGGCAGCCCGGGCGTTCCCGAGCGCGGGTCGGTCGACCAGCGCGCGACCCGGTCGTCGGGGGCCTGCACGACGAGATCGCCGGTGCGCCAGACGGCGTAGTCCGCGGGGGCGCCGGGCACCAGGACGCCCGCGTCGTCCCGTCCGACCGCCCGCCAGCCGCCGCGGGTGTGCGCGGTGAACGCGGCGCGGACGGAGACGCGGTGCTCGGGGGTGCGGTGGAAGGCCGCCGCCCGGACCGTGCCCCACGGGTCCAGCGGGGTGACAGGGCTGTCGGAGCCGAAGGCGAGGGGGACGCCGGCGCGCAGCAGGGCCGCGAAGGGATTCAGCGTCCGGGCCCGCTCGACGCCCAGGCGCTGGGCGTACATGCCCTCCTCGCCGCCCCACAGGGCGTCGAAGGCGGGCTGCACGGACGCGGTGAGACCGAGTTCGGCGAAGGCGGCGATGGTCTCCGGCGTGAGCATCTCGGCGTGCTCGACGCGGTGCCTGGCGGCGCGGACGCGGGCCAGGCCGACCTTCTCCGCGGCGGCGCGCACGCCGTCGACGACCGCGGCGACGGCGGCGTCGCCGATGGCGTGGAAGCCCGCCTGGAGGCCCGCCTCGGTGCAGGCGGCTACGTGGGCGGCGACGGCGGCCGCGTCCAGGTAGGCGGTGCCGGTGTGGGCGGCGTCGGTGTAGCGCGCGTGCAGGCAGGCGGTGTGCGAGCCGATGGAGCCGTCGACGAAGAGGTCACCGGCGGCGCCGGCGGCGCCCAGCCGGCGTGCCTTGTCGACGTCCTGCTCGGCCCAGTATCCGACGACCCGGGGGCCGGGTTCCTCGGCGGCGAGCCGCAGCAGGCCCGTGAAGTCGTCCTCGGAGGAGATGCGCGGGCCGCCGCACTCGTGCACCGATCCGATGCCGAGCGAGGCGGCACGGGCGAGCGCCGCGCGCTGCGCCTCGGCGCGCTGGGCGGGGGTGACGGCGGCGAACGCGGCGGCCCGTACGGCGTGGTGGGCGTCGGCGGTCAGCGGGCCGTCCGCGGGCCCGTGGATCTCCGGTACGAGGTCGAGCAGCGCCGTGGTGACGACCGCGGAGTGCACGTCGATACGGCTGAGGTAGAGCGGCCGGCCGCCGGTGGCCTCGTCGAGTTCGGCGCGCGTCGGGGGACGTCCGCCGGGCCAGCGGGCCGCGTCCCATCCGTGGCCGAGCAGGACGCGGTCGTCCGGGCGGGCGGCGGCGAAGTCCCGTACCCGGGCGAGCGCCGCCTCCAGGGAGGGGGCGTCGGACAGGTCGAGACCGGTGAGCGCGAGTCCGGTGGCGGTGGTGTGCACATGGGCGTCGGTGAACGCCGGGGTGACGAGGGCGCTGTCCAGGTCGACCACCTCGTCGACACCGTCGGCGAAGGCGTCGGCCGCCCCCTCCGAGCCGACCCAGGCCACTTGGCCCGCCTCCACGACCATGGCGGTCGCGAACGGGTCGGCGGGACTGTGGACCTCGCCCCTCCGGAGAAGGACGGTCCGGACCTCGGCAGCACGCTCACTCATGCCCCCAGTCTCCCGCCTGCCCCGAACCCTCCGGCACGCAGGTCACCCGGACACGCTCCGGAACTCCACCGCAGGCGCCCCCGGCGAGCCCACCCCGCGCCCCGGGACGTGCCTTCTGCGCCGGATCGGGTCAGATACGGGGCGGGCGGGATTCGTACGGGGTGGAGAGGACCACCGTCGTACGGGTCGAGACGCCCGCCAACGTGCGTACGCGGGCCAGCAGCTCCTCCAGCTCGTGCGGCGTGGAGACGCGGACCTTGAGGATGTAGTTCTCGTCGCCGGCGACGCTGTGGCAGGCCTCGATCTCGGGGACGCCGGCCAGCCGGTCGGCGATGTCGTCGGGGGCGCTGGGATCGAAGGGTTTGACCGAGATGAAGGCGGTCATGGGCAGCCCCACCGCCTCGGCGTCGACGACGGCGGCGTATCCGCGGATGACACCGCGCTGCTCCAGCCGTCGCACCCGCTGGTGCACGGCCGACGTGGACAGACCGGTGGCCTTGCCCAGGTCGGTGTAGCTCATCCGCCCGTCCTTGACGAGCAGCTGCACGATCTGTCGGTCCAGCTCCTCCATGGCGCAAGAACCTACAGTGCGCCTGATCTCCCGGGACAGCCGAGCGGCCCGGGTCGCGTCCCACCGGCGGACAAACCCACCACGGCGGGCACCTGCGAGCGGCATGTGACCAACACCACACGCCCCGAAGCCTCTCCGTGATGTTCTCGTGATTACCGGCGAGAGCGGACGGGAAGTGCTTGCTGTGGTCGAGGCCGCAGCGCCTTCACGGCCCAGCCTTAGGGGGAGAATCCCATGCAGAGCCTCAAGCGCCCTGGTCGTTCTGTGCCCAGGCGACGCCAGTCGGTCATCGAGTTCCAGCCGGAGAACCTGGAACCCGACGTCGACGACGACGTGGACGGCGCGGAATCCGACGCCGACGACACCTTCGAGATGTACCGGGTGTTCTGCCCGGAGTGCGCGCAGCCCATCGCCCTGCTGGCGGACGAGGAGGTGCTGCCGGAGCACGCGCTGTGCGTCTCGCCGTGGAACCCGTTCGGGCTCACGGTCTGTGCAGGTACGGGGCACTGGGCGTCCGAGGCCCGGCCCGCGGACGAGTCCGCCGACCCCCAGGAGCAGGACACCGCGCTGCTGTTGACGCTCCCGCAGAGCCTCGACTGGCGCATGCAGCCCTTCTCGCACGTGGGCGGCCCGGGCTCCCGCCCGATGCGCGTGCCGCAGCTGCGCCGGTTGGCCGCCTGAGCGGCGCCGCACCGCCGGGCACCCGCGTGGCACCCGCGTCCGGCCGTGCACCACGGCCGGGGCGCACAGGCCGCCGTGGTGCCCGAACAGCACCCCCGGCTCCCCGCAGGCCGCAGGCCGGACGCCGGTGAACTCACGCTCGATTCCACCGGGCGGTGACCTGCCCGCCGTACTCCGCGTTGCCCGGGTATGACCACCACGCATCCGGCAGCCGGACGACGGCGGCGCTTCTTCGTGCCGCCGCCGCCCGCAGAATCGGTTCCGTCCGCGCCGTCGCAGCCCACGGACCCGCCGATCTACCGCGACCTGATGCGCACCTGGGCCGACCGGGGCCGCACCCTGCCGGGACGTCACGACCCGGAGTGGGTCCGGCTGGCGGCGCCGCCGGCCGGCCTCGCGCAGCTCAGCGGGTCTCGGGACCCGCGACGTGACGGGCGATGACCATCCGCTGGATCTGGTTGGTGCCCTCGACGATCTGCAGGACCTTGGCCTCGCGCATGTAGCGCTCGGCAGGGAAGTCCGTGGTGTAGCCGTATCCGCCGAGCACCTGGACGGCGTCCGTGGTCACCTTCATGGCCGCGTCTGTGCAGAACAGCTTGGCCATGGCCGCCTGCCGCGCGAACGGCAGGCCCGCGTCCCGCAGCCGCGCCGCCGCCAGGTACAGCGCGCGGCCCGCCTCGATCTGCGTGGCCATGTCGGCGAGCATGAAGCGCAGTCCCTGGAAGTCGGAGATCGGCCGCCCGAACTGCTGCCGTCCGGCGGCGTAGCCGACCGCCTCGTCCAGCGCGGCCTGAGCGAGGCCGATGGCGCAGGCCGCGATGCCGAGGCGTCCGGAGTCGAGCGCGGACAGGGCGATGGCGAAGCCCTGCCCCTCCTCCCCCAGGCGCCGGTCGTCGCCGACCCGCACACCGTCGAGGTGGATCTGCGCGGTGGGCGAGCCCTTCAGGCCCATCTTCTTCTCCGGGGCCGCGGCGCTCAGGCCCTCGGCGTCGCCCGGCACGAGGAAGGCGGTGATCCCGCGCGGGCCCCGCTCTCCGGTGCGGGCCATCACGGTGTAGAAGTCGGCGATCCCGCCGTGGGTGATCCAGGACTTGGTCCCGGTGAGCACCCAGCCGTCGCCGTCCCGGACCGCCTTGGTGCTGAGCGAGGCGGCGTCGGAGCCGGAGGCCGGCTCGGAGAGGGCGTACGCGCCGAGCAGGCCGCCGCCCAGCATCGCGGGCAGATGCTCGACCTGCTGCTTCTTGGTGCCGTAGGCGGCGAGCCCGTAGGAGGCGAGGGTGTGCACGCTCAGGCCGAGGCCGACGGTGAGACGGGCCGCGGCCAGCTCCTCCAGGACCTGGAGATAGACCTCGTAGGGCTGGTCGCCGCCGCCGTACTCGGAGTCGTAGGGGAGGCCGAGCAGGCCGGAGCAGGAGAGCAGGGTGAAGACCTCGCGCGGGAAGCGTCCCGCGTCCTCCTCCTCGGCCGCCTTCGGGGCGATCTCGTGCTGCGCGATGTCGCGGACGAGCGAGATCAGATCCCGGGCCTCCTCCGTGGGCAGTTGCCGGTCCACCGGCTGCGGGGCGCGGTCGGGCATGGCGACGCTCTCCTCCCTTTCGGGCACATCGGCGGATGTGCGCCTTGGGTGGGGCGGCTCCGCCGGGGTCTTTCTCGGGCCCAGCCGGTGTCGGCGATCCCGGGTCACGGAAGCTGCTGACCAGCGGCTGTGCGCTGTGAGTATGCCCGATCCGAGGCATCTCGTCACCGGTTAACGACCGCTTACTTCAAGAAATCCCGGGGGCCCGAAATTGGTCCGAACCATTGACCGCACTGGTCTAGTCCTCCTAGGGTGCCCGAACCAACGCTTACCGCGTTCATGCCAATCGGCACGATCCCCTCTCCCCCACGAGGAGACACCGATGCACACTCCGCACCGCCTCCGGGCGCTGCTGTCCGCCGCCTGTACCGTCGCGCTCGGCGCCGGACTGCTCGCCGGCGCGGGCACGGCAACCGCCACCGCCACTCCCACCCGGTCCGCCGCCCAGCCGGCCGCCGCGGGCTCCAAGGTGGTCGGCTACTTCACCGAATGGGGCGTCTACGACCGCAAGTACCACGTCAAGAACATCGAGACCTCCGGCTCCGCGGCGAAGCTCACTCACATCAACTACGCCTTCGGCAACGTCACCGGCGGCAAGTGCGCCATGGGCGACGCGTACGCGGCGACCGACCGCGCCTACACCGCCGACGAGTCGGTGGACGGGGTCGCCGACACCTGGGACCAGCCGCTGCGCGGCAACTTCAACCAGCTGCTGAAGCTGAAGAAGAAGCACCCGGGCCTGAAGGTGCTGTGGTCGTTCGGCGGCTGGACCTGGTCGGGCGGCTTCGGTGAGGCCGCGAAGAACCCGGCCGCCTTCGCCCAGTCCTGCTACGACCTGGTCAAAAACTCCAGGTGGGCGGGCGTCTTCGACGGCATCGACATCGACTGGGAGTACCCCAACGCCTGCGGCAACACCTGCGACACCAGCGGCCGCGCGGCCTACAAGAACCTGATGGCGGCGCTGCGCGCCAAGTTCGGCGGTGCGCTGGTCACCGCCGCGATCCCGGCGGACGCCAGTGGCGGCGGCAAGATCGACGCGGCCGACTACGCGGGCGCCGCGGCGTATGTCGACTGGTACAACCCCATGACCTACGACTACTTCGGCGCCTGGGACGCGGCCGGACCGACGGCTCCGCACTCGCCGCTGACCTCCTACTCCGGCATTCCGAAGACGGAGTACACCACCTCGGCGACCATCGCCAAGCTCAAGGGCCTCGGGATCCCCGCCTCGAAGCTGCTGCTCGGCATCGGCTTCTACGGCCGCGGCTGGACCGGCGTCACCCAGTCCGCCCCCGGCGGCACGGCGACCGGACCGGCGGCGGGCACGTACGAACAGGGCATCGACGACTACAAGGTGCTCAGGACCAAGTGCCCGGCGACCGGCACGGTGGGCGGCACCGCGTACGCCAAGTGCGGCAGCCAATGGTGGAGTTACGACACTCCAGCGACCATCGCGACCAAGATGAACTACAAGAACGACCAGGGCCTGGGCGGGACGTTCTTCTGGGAGCTGAGCGGGGACACCGCGAGCGGTGAGCTGATCAAGGCGATCAAGTAGCGCCGCATCCGAGGAGGCGGGGCGGAGGGCGAGGCCCCCTCCGCCTCTCCTCCTCACCCCTCCTGGGCCCCTGTCTCTCGGTCGTCGCGGCGGGCGGGTGCGGGGGCCGGGTGGGTCGGATCGATCTCCTCGATGGCGCGCAGTGCGCCGCCGAGGGTCTTCACCAGCAACTCGCGCACGGTCTCCCGGGAGAGTCCGGGCCGGCCGATCCAGTCGAGGGTGGCGCCCTCGACACTGCACACCCAGGCGAGCAGCCCCATGCGGGCCACCGGGGCGATGGCGGTACGGCCGTAGGCACCCTCCGCGATGGTCGCGACGATGGCCTCGCGCACGCCGTCCCGGATGGCGTGCACCTCGGTGTCGAAGCCGACGCCGCCGCTGACGATGGTGCGGTAGGCGGCCTGGTTGAGCTCCGCGTAGCGCAGGTAGCCGTCGATGGTGCGGTGCACCCGGTCCACGGCCGGCATCTCCAGGCCCCGCGCCGCGGAGGTGACCAGGTCGGCGACGGAGTCCTCGATGATCGCCAGGTAGTAGCCGCGCTTGGACCGGAAGTAGTAGTAGATCAGTCCCTTGGCCACATGGGCCTGCCGGGCGATGTCGTCCATCGAGAGGGCGTCGTAGGACGTGTCGGCGAACAACCTCCGTCCGACGGCGAGGAGTTCGGCGCGACGCCCCTCGGAGCGCTCGGTGCCGCGCACCCGGCTGGGGGTCCCCCCTGCCCGAAGGGAGTTCAGAGCTTGGGGGCGGGCGGTCTCACGCGGTTGACTGATATTCAATTCGACCCTG
Source organism: Streptomyces sp. NPDC004721 (assembly GCF_053601495.1). Classification (NCBI taxonomy): domain Bacteria; kingdom Bacillati; phylum Actinomycetota; class Actinomycetes; order Kitasatosporales; family Streptomycetaceae; genus Streptomyces; species Streptomyces sp. NPDC004721. Next base: position 104,559 of record NZ_JBSGBZ010000029.1, on the reverse strand, counting down.
GCCTCCAACTGGCGGTCGGACGACCGCAGTATGGCAGGCCGGCATGGCCCGGAGGCAGGTCGCCTCGAAGGCCCCGGTCGACCGGGGCCTTCGTACAGGCGCGGAGTTCCGGTCAGCTCACGCCGACGGCGGCGAGCGCCTTGCGCTGGTGGCCCGTGAGGTGGGTCGGGAAGTACAGGTAGCAGATGCCGCCGGAGCCGGAGGCGACCTTGCCGGAGGCGTTGTAGCGCTTGGTCCTGAGCCAGATGTTCTCGAACTCCCGGCGCCGGTAGACACGCCGTACCGCCGCGTCGTTCGGCGAGGCCGGGTCGTTGGCGATCACGTCACCGTCGGCGGTGAAGCCGATGACGGTCATGAGGTGGCCGTTGGTACCGTAACCGGCGCCGGTCAACTCGGTGCTGAGGAAGGACTGGGACGTTATGGCCGGGATGCCGGCCGCGATCAGCGTCTCCAGGTCGGTGAGCGAGCCGAGCCGGGTCACCACTGCCTGGAGGTCCTTGAAGGTGGCCGCGTAGGCGGCGTTGAACGGCCAGTTGCCGCAGCCTTCGTACTGGTAGTCGTACGTGTACCGGGCCGCGCTGCAGACCTGCGGGTCGGCGTAGGACGGGTCGACCCAGGACAACTGCTCGGGGGTGAGCCGTCCGCCCCAGTACTCGATGATCATCTGGGAGGAGGTGGGGCTGCACCAGGCCTCGCCGCCATTGTCGTACTCGGGGTACTGGCCGGAGTGGATCGACTGCGAGTAGCGCGGGACGGTCAACTCCTTGGCCACCCCGGGTGCGGAGGCCGGGACGGTGAAGCGGTCGGGGACGTCGGAGCCCATGGCACCGATCCGCCAGACGGTGGGCGTGAGCCGGGTGCCGGGCCTGCGGTGGAGCGTGAGCCGCAGCCGGTAGGAGGTGAGACGCAGCCCGGAGGCCGGGGCGTCCAGGGAGAAGGTGTCCGTCCAGATGGTGCTGCGGCCGTCGCTCTGGCCGTCGACGGAGGTCCGTTTGACGTCCTGGTCGCCGGCCGCCCAGCGGCCCATCACGTACCACGGGGTGTCCGTGCCGTCGGAGTACGTGCCGCGTAGTTCGACCTGGATCCAGGTGCCGGCCGGGGTGTGCGCGTTCCAGGAGGCGACCACCTCCGTGGCCGGCACGGACAGCCGGTGCACCGGGCTTGTCCAGGTCGCGTACTCCCAGGTCGCGGTCGTGCCGGTGTGCGGGTCGGTGTAGTCGGTGGTGCCCGCGGGCTGCGCGATCTCCAGTCCGGGCCGGGCACCCGCGACGGCGCGGGTGCCGCGGGCCGTGCCCGCGCGCCAGTCGGTGTACGTGGTCCAGGCGCGGTAGTCGACCGGGCGGGCCGGGGCGGCTCCGGCGTCCTTGGCGCCGGTGGCGGGGGCGGCCGTGGTCGCGGCGGCCACCGGGGCCGCGCCACCCGCCATCGCCGCCGCGGCGACCGCGACGGCCAGGACGGATCTGCGGGACGGCTGTTCGGCTCTGCTCATGGGTGGATGACCCCCAGGTGTCCGAAGTCGGGCGGGTCCGTGGCTGCGCCCACTATGGCCGTGACGCCCGCCTCCTGCCAGCACTTCGGCATACGTCACGCCTACCAATATTGGTCTCCACCACTGGCATGACCTGCGCCGAGTCCCCGCTCCGCCGGGCAGGCGGCCCGCCCGCGCGGCCCGCCGCGGCCACCGGCGGCGCGGGGAGCGGCCACTAGAATGACCAGGGAGAACACGCCCCTCTGCACACTCCGGGAATCGCCATCCGCGCCCTCGCCGCCCTCCTTCGTGATGCGCCGCCGTCCTGCGGGACCGTGCGGCTGGTCGGCGTCGACGGGTACGCGGGATCCGGGAAGTCCACGTTCACCGGGGAGTTGGCCAGGGCGCTGGGGGGTGCGCCCGTGCTGCACCTGGACGACGTCGCGAGCCATGAGGAGCTGTTCGCGTGGGAGGGTCGGCTGCTGAGCGAGGTCGTCGAGCCCCTCGGGCGGGGGGCGACGGCGCGCTATGCCCCCTACGACTGGCGGGCGCGGCGGTTCGGGGCTGCCGCACGGGCGCTGCCGCCGGCGCCCGTGGTCCTCGTCGAGGGCGTGGGCGCCGGACGGCGGGCGCTGCGTCCGTATCTGGCGCACCTGCTGTGGATGGATCTGCCGCGCGAGGAGGCCTGGGCGCGGGGCCGGTCGCGCGACGGTGAGGAGCAGCGGGAGTTCTGGTCCGGGTGGGTCGAGGCCGAGCGGCGGCACTTCGCCGAGGACCCCTCGCTACCCTTCGCGGATCTTCTGGTTCGGCAGTTGCCAGAGGGATACGCGGTGTTGCCGGGGCCTGCCGGGGCCGTTGGACCGGACCAGTTCGTCACCCACGGTGACGGGCCGTCGGCAGTGTGCTGAACTTGTGAAGGCCCTTGCCGGGTAACTTTCCGGAGTCCCTCAACTCCGCTTGACCCGGGGGCCGTACAGGTCTTACGTTCTGAATGAGCGGTCATTGCGCACCGCCCGCAGTCACGAAGCCCCCGGTTGTTCCCCCGTGATCGGGGGCTTCGTTCTGCCCTCTTCGCGTTTTCCGGACGCTGCCCGACGTCATTTGCTCACCCTCGGTCACCACACCGGATGCGTCCTGTGCGCCGCCACCTCGCGCAACGGCCTGTGCGGCACCCTTCGGCGAGCGGCGGCCCCGCAGGTACGATGCCCTCGGTGCGACCTTTGAACGACTGCTTCGCGCACCTGCAACTCCGGTCCGCGGTACAGCGGTTCGACCACAGGAAGCCGTCGGGTGGATGCCTGGCGGCGAACCTTCGGGGGCACGGTTTGTGGGGGACGTGATGGACTTCGGCACGCAGGGCCCGAAGGCCCCGGCCGACCTCGCGTGGCTGCGAGGCGTGGACGCCTACACCGTGGGCGCCTATCCGCAGGCGGAGGAGGAGTTCCGGGCCGCGGTGCGGCTGGACCCGGGGATGGCCGACGGCTGGCTCGGCCTGCACGCGCTGCGCGTCGACACGACGACCGCGCTGCTGAGGATGTTCCGGCACCGCGAACGCTTCGGCGAACAGCGCACCCGGCACCGCCGCACCCTCAACTCCTGGTACTGGCTGGGCTGGTGGGTGCAGCCCGTGCTGGAGAGCCCGCGCGACCTGCTGCTCGCGCACGCCTCGCACTGGCTGGACGGCCGCCATGTCCCCGAGCTGGACCGCGCGCTGGCCGGGCTGCCGCCGGTGGACACCGACCCCCAGGTCCGCTTTCTGCACGCCTGCCGCGCCTACCTCGTCAAGGACTGGGAACAGCTCGTCCGGCACACCGACACGCTGCTCGACGATCCGCTGCTCGGCATCGAGGCCGGACTGTTCGGCGGCATGGCCCGGGTGCGCCTGGAGATGTACGGGCAGGCCGAGCCGCTGCTGTCGGCCGCGCTGATGCGCTGCCGCAGCGAGCAGCCTCAGCGCAAGGAACTCAGGTACTGGCTAGCGCGGGCCCACGAGGGCACCGGCCGCAGCGCGGCGGCGCTGCCCCTGTACCGGGCGGTGCACCGGGTCGATCCGGCCTTCATGGACACCTCGGCGCGGCTCGCGGCGATCGCCGAGGGCGACGGGTACGAGGACACGGCCGGCCTCGCCGCGATCACCCTCACCGGCCTCGGGCAGGACATCATGGACGGCCCGGATCTGCTGGACCCGCTGTTCGGCACCGAGGGCCGGGACCTGAAGCTGTCCGGGACCGACCTGCCGGTGACCGGTCCACTGCCGTCGGTGACCGATCCGGCGGTGCGCCGGCGCACCCCGGCAGCCGACGTGCCGCTGCCCACCGGGCCCACCGATCCGGCGTTGCTGGAGGAAGCACTCTCCGAACTCGAGCGCATGGTGGGGCTCGAACCGGTGAAGCGGCAGGTCAAGGCCCTGTCGGCACAGTTGAACATGGCGCGGCTGCGGGCCGGGCAGGGGCTGCCCGTGCAGCCGCCCAAACGCCACTTCGTCTTTTCCGGCCCCTCGGGCACCGGCAAGACCACCGTCGCCCGCATCCTCGGCCGTGTCTTCTACGCGCTCGGCCTGCTCGGCGGCGACCACCTGGTGGAGGCGCAGCGGGCGGACCTGGTCGGCGAGTACCTGGGGCAGACCGCCGTCAAGGCCAACGAGCTGATCGACTCCGCGATCGGCGGCGTGCTCTTCGTCGACGAGGCCTACTCCCTGTCGAACTCGGGCTACGGCAAGGGCGACGCGTACGGCGACGAGGCCCTGCAGGTGCTGCTCAAGCGGGCCGAGGACAACCGCGACCACCTGGTGGTGATCCTCGCCGGCTACCCCGAGGGCATGGACCGCCTGCTCGCCGCGAACCCCGGGCTGTCGTCGCGCTTCACCACCCGGGTGGACTTCCCGTCGTACCGGCCCGGGGAACTCACCGAGATCGGCAAGGTGCTCGCCACGGAGAACGGCGACCTGTGGGACGACGAGGCCCGGGACGAGCTGCACTCGATCGCCGGGCACGTGGTCGACCAGGGCTGGATCGACGAACTCGGCAACGGCCGGTTCCTGCGGACCCTGTACGAGAAGAGCTGCGCCTACCGGGACCTGCGGCTGTCGACGTACCCGGCAACGCCGACCCGGGACGACTTGTCGACCCTGAGACTGCCGGACCTGATGCAGGCGTACGGGGAGGTGCTGTCCGGACGAGGGCCCCAGGATCCGTCGGCCTTGTGACGGATCCCGGGGCCTCTCGTCCGCGTTCCTTACAGGACCCGGGTGGCCAGTGCCTCCTCCGGCTCCCCGCTCCCCCGCGGCTCGGTCAGCCGTACCTCCGTCGCCGCGCGGTGCGCGGGGTCGCGCACCTCACCCACGAGCAGTTCCAGTACGTCCTCCAGGGCCACCAGGCCCAGCACCTTGCCGGAGGCGTCCGCCACCTGGGCCAGATGGGTGGCCGCCCGGCGCATGACGGTCAGGGCGTCGTCCAGCGGCAGCTCGGCCCGCAGGGTCGTCATCGGGCGCCACGTCCGCTGCGGTACGGCCTGCTCGGCGTCCTCCACGTCGAGCACGTCCTTGACGTGCACGTAGCCCAGGAAGGCACCGTTGCCCGCAGCCACCGGGAAGCGGGAGTAACCCGTCCGGGCGGTGAGGGCGACGATCTCGGCCGAGGTGACCGACGGGCCGACCGTGACCAGCGCCTCGCGTTGGAGCAGGACGTCGGTCACCGGGCGGGAGCCCAGCTCCAGGGCGTCCTCCAGACGCTCCTGCTCCTCGGGGTCGAGCAGCCCCGCCTGGCGGGAGTCCTCCACCAGCCGGCCCAGCTGCACGCTGGTGAAGGCGGCCTCGACCTCGTCCTTGGGCTCGACGCGGAAGATCCGCAGGACACCCTTGGCGCAGGCGCCGAGCGCCACCGTGATCGGCCGGCACAGCCGGGCGAAGGCGACCAGACCGGGGCCGAGCCACAGCGCGGCCTTCTCCGGAGCGGCCATCGCGAGGTTCTTCGGCACCATCTCGCCGATGACGAGGTGGAAGAAGACCACGGCCGCCAGCGCGATGACGTAGCCGAGCGGGTGGACCATGCCGCTGGGCATGTGGAGCCATGCGAACACCGGCTCCAGCAGACGGGCCACCGTCGGCTCGGCGACGGCGCCCAGGGTCAGCGAGCAGATGGTGATGCCGAACTGGGCGGCGGCCATCATCTGCGGCAGCCGCTCCAGACCGTGCAGCACCTGGCGGGCCCGGGCCGTGCGGAGCGGTTCGATCTGGCTGCGGCGGACGGAGACGAGGGCGAACTCGGCGCCGACGAAGAAGCCGTTGGCGAGCACCAGCAGCGCGGCGAAAAGCAGTTGGATCACGCTCATCGGGCGGCCTCCGCCACGGCCGGGACCGGGTCGGTCATGGAAACGGTGCGGACCAGCCGGACCCGCTCCGCGCGGTAGTGCCCGACCTGGCGCACGGCCAGCCGCCAGCCCGGCAGCTCGGCGCTGTCGCCGGGGGCCGGAATGCGGCCGAGCAGGTCGGCGACCAGGCCGGCGACGGTCTCGTACGGGCCCTCGGGCGCGTCCAGGCCGATCCGCCGGAGCAGATCGACACGGCAGCCGCCGTCGACGTCCCAGGCGGGGCTGCCGCCCTCGGGCGGGGCCGGCGCGAGTTCCGGCACGTCCGTGGCGTCGTGCTCGTCGCGGACCTCGCCGACGAGCTCCTCGACGATGTCCTCCAGGGTGACGACGCCCGCGGTGCCGCCGTACTCGTCGACGACGACCGCGATCGGCTGCTCGTTGCGCAACTGGGCGAGCAGCGGCTGCACCGGCAGGGTCTCGGGGACCAGCAGCGCCGGGCGGGCGATACGGCCCACCGGGGTGCGCAGCCACTCGTCGGACGGCACCGCGAGGGCGTCCTTGAGGTGGACCATGCCGACGACCTCGTCGATCTTCTCGTGGTAGACGGGGAAGCGGGACAGGCCGGTGGCGCGGGTGAGGTTCACCACGTCCTCGGCGGTCGCCGAGGACTGCAGCGCGCTGACCTTCACCCGCGGGGTCATGACGTGCTGTGCGGTCAGGTCGCCCAGGGACAGGGTGCGCACGAAGAGGTCCGCGGTGTCCTGTTCGAGGGCGCCGGCCCGGGCCGAGTGGCGGGCCAGCGAGACCAGCTCGCCGGGGGTACGGGCGGAGGCCAGCTCCTCCGTGGGTTCGACGCCCAGGGCGCGCACCAGCCGGTTGGCGACCGTGTTGAGCGCCGCGATCACCGGGTGGAACAGGCGCGAGAAGAGGTGCTGCGGGCCGGCCACGAAGCGCGCCACCTGGAGGGGCCGCGAGACCGCCCAGTTCTTGGGTACGAGCTCGCCGATCACCATCTGGACCGCCGAGGCCAGCAGCATGCCGACGACGACGGCGACCCCGGAGACGGCTCCGCCGGGGACACCGGCCGCCGCGAACGGGCCGCGCAGCAGCCCGGCCAGCGCCGGCTCGGCGAGCATGCCGACGACCAGGGAGGTGATGGTGATGCCGAGCTGGGTGCCGGAGAGCTGAAAGGACAGCTCCTTGAGGGACTCGACGACCCTGAGGGCCCGTCTGTCGCCCTCCTCGGCGGCCTTCTCGGCGTCCGGGCGCTCGACCGTGACCAGGCCGAACTCGGCCGCGACGAAGAAGCCGTTGGCGAGAATGAGCAGGAACGCCGCTCCGAGGAGCAGCAGGGGGATGGTCATGATGCCGCCGCCTCCGCATATACGCGGAACAGGTCCGCGCTATGTCGGCAGGGGGCGGCGCAGGTACTGCAGGACGATCCGTCCATCGCCGGAGGGAGTCACTCCTCGGGTAGCAGGAGCCCCTGGCACCGGTCGTGGAACCCAGGGGCGGAGGCGCAGCGAAAACGCGTCCGTAACCAGATTAATCAAGACACCGGCAGATGCGGCAGGGCGGACGTCCCCGAGTCAGCCCTGAGGTGCGTCCGAGGACCCCTCGGGGCTCGAGACCGAACGGGCTTCGACGAGCGCGCGCAGGGCGCGTGCATCGGCGATGGCCTGCTGTTTCGCGATGCCCGGCTGGATGCCCAGCGCGGCCAGGCTGGTGCCGTCGCTGAGGTTCAGGAACACCCACGGATCACCCGGGCGCAGATTGACCTGAATTATCTCGGCCCACGCCAGACGGCGCCGGCCGGCGATGTTGACGACGGTGACACCCGAGTCGTCGGCGACCACCTTCGGGCGGGCGAGCAGGACCAGGACCCCGGCCAGGAGCGCGCCGGTGAAGGCGAAACTCACCCGTTCGCCGGGGCTGAGCTGCTCCAGCAGCAGCCCCACGGTCGTGATCACCACGAAGATGGCCGCTCCGGCGGTGAGCAGGACGGCCCGGGTGCGGCCCGGCCGGAAGGTGACGGGAAGTGCGGGCAGATCGGACATCTCGGTGTGCCTCCTCGTCCCTCAGAGACGGCAGGCGTGGATGGCCGTGGTGAGGATGGCCCGGGCGCCGAGCTGGTACAGATCGTCCATGATCCGCTGCGCCTCCTTGGCGGGGACCATGGCGCGCACGGCGACCCAACCCTCGTTGTGCAGCGGGGAGACGGTCGGGGACTCCAGGCCCGGGGTGAGCGCGACGGCCTTCTCCAGCTGCTCGACCCGGCAGTCGTAGTCCATCATCACGTACGTCCGGGCCACCAGGACGCCCTGGAGGCGGCGCAGGAACTGCTGCACCTTGGGCTCCTCGGCGTCGGCGCCGGTGCGGCGGACGACGATCGCCTCGGACTTCATGATCGACTCGCCGACGATCTCCAGTCCGGCGTTGCGCAGGGAGGTGCCGGTCTCGACGACGTCGGCGATGGCCTCGGCCACACCGAGCTCGATGGCGGTCTCGACGGCGCCGTCCAGGTGGACGACGGAGGCGTCGATACCGCTGTCGGCGAGGTGCTTGCTGACGATGCCCTCGTAGGACGTGGCGACCGTCTTGCCGTTCAGGTCCTCGACGCCGCCGACCGAGCCGGGCTTGGCCGCGTAGTGGAAGGTGGAGCGGGCGAAGCCGAGCGGCAGGATCTCCTCGGCGCCCGCGCCGGAGTCGATGAGCAGGTCGCGGCCGGTGATGCCGATGTCCAGGCGGCCGGTGGAGACGTAGATCGCGATGTCGCGGGGGCGGAGGTAGAAGAACTCGACCTCGTTGACCGGGTCGACGATCCGCAGCTCCTTGGACTCCCGCCGTTGCTGGTAGCCGGCCTCATGCAGCATGTCCGCCGCAGGGCCGGAGAGTGAACCCTTGTTGGGGACGGCGATGCGCAGCATGAGGTCGGCTTCCTTCGTTCGTCTTGTACGGCGGTGTGTGCGGTTGCTGGTGCTCGGAGTGTTCGGAGTGCTCAGAGATGGGCGTAGACGTCGTCCAGGGAGATGCCGCGGGCGACCATCATCACCTGGACGTGGTACAGCAGCTGCGAGATCTCCTCGGCGGCCGCCTCCTTGCCCTCGTACTCGGCGGCCATCCAGACCTCGGCGGCCTCCTCGACGACCTTCTTGCCGATGGCATGGACGCCCTTGCCGACCAGCTCGGCGGTGCGGGAGGTGGCGGGGTCGCCGTTGGCGGCCTTGTGCTGGAGCTCGGTGAAGAGCTCCTCGAACGTCTTCTTGGACATGGTGGTGCCAACCCTACGCGCTCCGGGCGGCTGCTCACCGCCAGGGTTCGGATACCGAGCGCAGCGTGGCGGCGGTCGCGACCGCCGCGGTGACCGCCTCGTGGCCCTTGTCCTCGCTGGATCCCGCCAGGCCGGCCCGGTCCAGGGCCTGCTCCTCGGTGTCGCAGGTGAGCACGCCGAAGCCGACGGGAACGCCGGTCTCCACCGACACCTGGGTCAGGCCGTTGGCGACGCCCTGGCACACATAGTCGAAGTGGGGGGTGCCGCCGCGGATGACGACGCCGAGGGCGACGACCGCGTCGTATCCGCGCCCGGCCAGGACCTTCGCCACCACCGGGAGCTCGAAACTGCCCGGCACCCGGAGCAGAGTCGGCTCGTCGATCCCCAGTTCGTGCAGGGCGCGCAGGGCCCCGTCCACCAGTCCGTCCATCACCTTCTCGTGCCACAGCGCCGCGACGACGGCGACCCTGAGGTCTCCGACGTTCCGGACGGACAGTTCCGGTGCACCCTTGCCGCTCACGTGTCTCCTCGAGTCTTTTCGCTTACTGGTTGCCGCAGGTGGACACGGCGGTCGTGTCCAGCCAGGGCAGGTCGTGCCCCATCCGGTCCCGCTTGGTGCGCAGGTAGCGGAGGTTGTGCTCGCCGGCCTGGACGGGCATCGGCTCCCGTCCGGTGACCTTCAGGCCGTGGCGGAGCAGGGCGTCGGTCTTGTCGGGGTTGTTGGTCAGCAGGCGCACGCTCCTGACCCCGAGGTCCTGAAGGATCCGCGCGCCGGCGCCGTAGTCGCGGGCGTCGGCCGGCAGTCCGAGTTCGAGATTGGCGTCGAGGGTGTCCCGGCCGCGCTCCTGGAGCTCGTAGGCGCGCAGCTTGGACATCAGGCCGATGCCGCGTCCCTCGTGGCCGCGCAGGTAGACCGCCACTCCCCGGCCCTCCTTCTGGATGCGCTCCAGGGAGGTGTCGAGCTGGGGGCCGCAGTCGCAGCGCTGGGAGCCGAAGACGTCTCCGGTGAGGCACTCGGAGTGGACGCGGACCAGGACGTCCTCGCCGTCGCCGATCTCGCCGTGCACCAGGGCCACGTGCTCGACGCCGTCGGCGGTGGAGCGGTAGCCGTACGCGGTGAAGACGCCGTGCGCGGTGGGCAGGCGGACCTCGGCCTCGCGGCGGACCGCGGGCTGGGACGGCAGTGCCTGCTCGGGCGAGCCCTGGAGTCCGGGCGAGCGCCGGTGCGCGATCAGGTCCTCGATGGAGATGATCGTCAGGCCGTGCTTGCGGGCGAAGACGATCAGTTCGGGCAGGCGGAGCATCCGGCCGTCATCACCGGCGATCTCGACGATCGCGCCGGCCGGACGCAGCCCCGCGAGCCGGGCGAGGTCGACGGCCGCCTCGGTGTGGCCGGGGCGGACGAGCACCCCGCCGGAACGGGCGCGCAGCGGGAAGACGTGGCCGGGCCGGACGAGGTCGGTGGGCTCCGCGGTGCCGCTCGCCAGCAGCTGGAGGGTGGTGGCGCGGTCGGAGGCGGAGATGCCGGTGGTGACGCCGTGGGCGGCACCGGCGTCGACGGAGACCGTGAAGGCGGTCTTCATCGACTCGGTGTTCTCCTCGACCATCTGCGGCAGCCTCAGCCGGTCCAGCTCCTCGCCCTCCATGGGCGCGCAGATCAGGCCACGGCACTCGCTCATCATGAAGGCGACGATCTCGGGGGTCGCCTTCTCGGCGGCGATGACGAGGTCGCCCTCGTTCTCGCGGTTCTCGTCGTCGACGACCACGACCGGGCGGCCGGCCGCGATGTCGGCGACGGCCTGCTCGATCGGGTCGAGTGTGAAGTCCTCGACGTTGTCGGTGCTGTAGAGGACGGTTGCCGCGGTCATGCGGGCGCTCCTTCCAGGGTCGGCCGCGCGTCCGTCCGGGTGCGCAGCCACCAGTCGCGCATGCCCCACAGGACCAGCGCGCCGTAGACGATGTAGACGAAGCCGGAGAAGGCGAAGCCGTTGGCGAAGTTGAGCGGTACGCCGACGACGTCGACGAGCAGCCAGGCGAACCAGAACTCGACCATGCCGCGCGCCTGCGCGTACATGGCGACGACGGTGCCGACGAAGATGTAGGCGTCGGGCCAGGGGTCCCAAGACAGCGACGGGTAGGCCTGGAACAGTCCGGCGACGGCGACCGTGCCGACCGCGGCGGCGCCGAGCAGCACGGCACGCTCACGCCAGGTGGCGAACCGTACGGCGATGTGGCCGTCCGCCGCCCGGCCCTTGCCGCGGTTCCACTGCCACCAGCCGAAGACGGCGACGACCATGACGACGATCTGCTTGCCGGCGCTGCCCGAGAGATGGGCGGTGGCGAACGCCGCGAACAGGATCAGGCCGGACAGGAACTGGGTCGGCCAGCTCCAGATGGAGCGCCGCCAGCCGAACGCCAGGCCGAGCAGGCCGATGACGTTGCCGGTCATGTCCGACCACTTGATGTGCTGGCCGAGCAGGCTGAACGCCTCGGAGTTGAGCCAGTTCACCGTCCGGCTCCCCGCGCACGGTCGCCGAGCAGTCGCTCGACGTACTTGGCGACGACGTCCACCTCGAGGTTGACCGGGTCGCCGGGCTGCTTCAGGCCGAGGGTGGTCAGCGCCAGGGTGGTGGGGATGAGGCTGACGGTGAAGTGTTCGTCTCCGGCCTCGACGACGGTGAGGCTGATGCCGTCGACGGTGATGGAGCCCTTCTCGACGACGTAGCGCGCGAGGTCCGGCGGCAGCGAGATCTTCACGATCTCCCAGTGCTCGGAGGGGGTGCGGTCCAGGATCGTGCCGGTGCCGTCGACGTGCCCCTGCACGATGTGGCCGCCGAGGCGGGCGCCCACGGCGGTGGGGCGTTCGAGGTTGACGCGGGAGCCGGTGGTGAGGACGCCGAGGCTGGAGCGCTTGAGGGTCTCCGCCATGACGTCGGCGGTGAACTCGTCGCCCTCGTGCTCGACGACGGTGAGACAGACCCCGTTCACGGCGATGGAGTCGCCGTGCCGTGCGCCCTCGGTCACGACGGGGCCGCGGAGCCGGAAGCGGGCGGCGTCGCCAAGGTCCTCCACGGCGGTGACTTCGCCCAGCTCTTCGACGATTCCGGTGAACACTTCCCGGGTCCTCCTGCCTCTTCGGGCACGGACTCCGGGGGCTGCCGACGTCGACAGACTGCACGAACGAGGACACTCGGAGGGCGACGCCGGACGGGACCCGCCCGTGGAGGGCGAGCCCAGAGACGGCGGCGCACACGGGTGTGCTCGCTCGCCGCGCACTGCCTCCCATCCGGACTTTAACCGTCGGTCCAGGAATTCCACCTGGTCAACCGGCCGCTGGAAGCGACCGGGTCGCGGACTGTAACCGCCGGTTCGGACTTTCACCGACCCCGGAGTGCGCTGCTACTGGTACAGAGCCAGTGTGCCACGCCTGATCGGCGCGGCTGCGGACGAAGCGTGTGGGGTGGCTCACAGAACGTACCGCCCGCCGTGCCGTGCGCGGGCGTGGAGGTCCGGCGGCGGGCAAGGGCCGTCGTCACCGCCGCCGGACCGGTCTGCACGGAAGTCAGACACTAAGAGGACTAGACCATGCAGGTCAACAGGTGCGTGGGGCATGCAAGTTCCGCCGCGCCGGGCCGAACGTCCGACGCGAGCTGTGGAGTTCGTACGGCGCCAGGCCGAATCCCGTACGGCGCAGGGCCGCATTCCGTACGGCGCAGGGCCGCATTCCGTACGGCGTCAGGCCGAATTCCGTGCGGCGCCGGGCCGGCCTCCTCGCGGCGTCAGCGCTCCGGCGGGGCGAACAAGTCGTCCTGGGCCCGGTCGCGGGCGGTCACGAGCGCGCCGCGCAGCACCGCCCGGCCGCCGAGCGCGCCCGCCCTCACCTCGGTGCGCAGCGGGGACATCCGCGCCACGCGCTCCGCCACGCGCGCGGCGAGCGCCTCACCGCCGGCCTGCCCGATCTCGCCCCCGAGGACCACGCATCCGGGATCGAGGACGGCCACCACCGAGGCGGCCCCGAGGGCGACACGGTCGGCCAGGGCATCGAGGAAGTCCGAGGCCGCAGCAGGGTCCTCCGCAGCGGAGGCAGCCGCCCCCGTGGTCGCCCGTACCGCCGCCCGTACCAGTTCCGCGGCGACCGGCTCCGAACCCGCCCCCTCCGGCCCGGCCCCCTCCCACCCGCCCCGGTCCGCCAACAGTCCGTACCGCGCGGCCAGTTCCGTCACCGCCGCCGCGCCGGCCAGGGAGTGGAAGCCGCCCGCGCAGTCCGTCGCCGAGGGGAGGCCGTCGGTGCCCGGGACGGGCAGGAAGCCGATCTCGCCGGTGCCTCCGGAGGCGCCGCGGCGCAGGGTTCCGTCCAGGACGACGGCCGCACCCGTGCCGTGGCCGAGCCACAGCAGGACGAACGTGTCCCGGCCCGGGGCGGCCCCGGCGCGCTGCTCGGCCAGCGCCGCGAGGTTGGTCTCGTTCTCGACGGTGACCCGGGCCCGTGGCAGCCGCTCCTGCAGCGCCGCCACCAGCCTGCGGTGCCATTCGGGCAGTCCCGTGGAGTCGCGGAGTTCGCCGGTGACCGGATCGATCAGCCCCGGCGCGCCGATGCCGACCGTGTGCAGCCGCTCCGCCCCCGCCTCCTTGACCACCCGCTCCACCAGACCGACCGCCTGCTCCAGCGCGGGCCCGGTGCCGGTGTCCCCGCCGATCGGCACGGACTCCGCGGCCAGCTCCCGGCCCAACAGATCGGCGACGATCACGGACACGCTCTCGGTGCGCACGTCGAGGGCGGCCAGGTGGGCGAGATCGGCGACGATGCCGTACAGCCGCGCGTTCGGCCCGCGCCGCTGCTCGCCGGACTCGCCGACCACGGTGATCAGGCCGGAGGCCGTCAGCCGTTCGACGAGGTCGGCGACGGTGGGCCGGGACAGACCGGTGAGCTGCTTCAACTGCCCTGCCGTCAGCGGCCCTTGTTGCTGAAGCAGCCGCAGGGCGAGCCGGTCGTTGATGGCCCTGGCGGTGCTCGGGGATGCGGGCATGCCGGGAATCCTCCCAGATCTGCGGGCTGCTGCCGTCCGTGATAGCCGCTATCTATCAGGCAGGTTCCCTGATAGTTTACGTCGGCGCGACGGCGCGAGGGGCAACAGCGGTCAGCCCGGGAGGGGCCGGACAATGAGTGCAGTGGTCTACGAACAGCGCGAGGTGCGGCGCGCCCGGTACGCCGTGGCGGCCGTCTTCGCCGTACACGGCGCCGTCACCGGCTCGTTCGCGACCCGCGTGCCGTGGATCCAGGACCACGCCGGGGTCAGCCCCGGGCAGCTGGGGCTCGCGCTGGCCTTCCCGGCGCTCGGCGCGTCTGTCGCGATGCCGCTCGCGGGCGGCATCAGCCACCGCTTCGGCGCCCGCAACGCGCTGCGCGGCCTGATCGCCCTGTGGACGCTCGCCCTCGTCCTGCCCTCCCTCGCGCCGAACCTCCTGACCCTGTGCCTCAGCCTGTTCGTCTACGGCGCCACGGCGGGCATGGCGGACGTCGCGATGAACGCCCTCGGGGTGGAGGTCGAGAACCGGCTCGACCGCTCGATCATGTCCGGACTGCACGGCATGTGGAGCACGGGAGCCCTGGTCGGCTCGGCGGCCGGCACGGTCGCCGCGCACCTGGGCTCGGACGCGCGGCTGCACCACCTGCTGGCGGCCGCCGTGCTGACCGTGCTGGGCGTGGCCGCCTGCACCTGGGTGCTGGACCTCCAGCCCGCCCAGGACGAGGAGCCGCCGCCGCGGTTCGCGCTGCCGCCGAAGTCGGCGCTGCTGATCGGCGCGATCGGGTTCTGCGCGGTGTTCGCGGAGGGCGCGAGCCTGGACTGGTCGGCGGTCTACCTGCGGCACCAACTGGAGACCTCGGCCGGCCTCGCGGCGGCCTGCACCACGGGCTTCACCCTCACCATGGCGGTCGCGCGGATCGCGGGCGACCGGGTGGTGGACCGGTTCGGCGCCGTGCGCACGGTGCGGGCGAGCGGCGTGCTGGCGGTCGTGGGTGGCCTGCTCGTCGTCGCCGGGGGCCATCCGGCGGTGGCGATGACCGGGTTCGCGCTGATGGGCCTCGGTATCGCCGTCGTCGTACCGCTGTGCTTCGCCGCGGCCGGCCGCAGCGGCCCGAACCCCAGCCAGGCCATCGCCGGTGTCGCGACCATCACGTACACCTCCGGGCTGGTCGCCCCGAGCGCGATCGGCGGGCTGGCCCAGGCGACCAGCCTGGTGGTGTCCTTCGGTCTGGTGACCCTGCTGGCGTGCGGTCTGGTCGCCTTCGCGGGGGTGCTCAGGGCGGGCGACCGGGACCGGACGAAGGTCGGCCCCACGAGCACCGCGGTTCCCGACCCACGCCCCTGAGCAGGGCCTGAGCGGCGTCTGAGCAGGGGCGGGTGGGTACGGGACCTCCGGGCACCCCCGACAATGGTGCGGACAAGCTCCACGTACAGAGAAAGCGAAATCCCACCATGAACCTCGGCGTGCGCTGGAAGCTGCACGGTGACGGGCGCACGCCCGCACCCGGAGCAGTGGTCCGGCCCGACGAACGGCTCTCGTGGCCCCGCACGGCAGGACTCGGCGCCCAGCACGTCGTGGCCATGTTCGGCGCCTCCTTCGTCGCCCCCGTGCTCATGGGTCTCGACCCCAACCTCGCGATCATGATGTCGGGCGTCGCGACCGTGATCTTCCTGCTCGCCACCCGCGGCCGGGTGCCCAGCTACCTGGGCTGCTCGCTCTCCTTCGTGGGCGTCGCCGCGGTCATCCGGGCGCAGGGCGGCACCAGCGCCACCGTGACCGGCGCGGTCTTCGTCGTCGGTGTCGCGCTGTTCCTGGTCGGCCTCGCCGTGCAGCGCTTCGGGGCTCGGATCATCCACGCCGCGATGCCGCCCATCGTCACCGGCGCGGTCGTCATGCTGATCGGCTTCAACCTCGCTCCAGTGACCGCCTCCACCTACTGGCCGCAGGACCAGTGGACGGCCCTGCTCGTGATGCTGTTCACCGGGCTGGCCGTCGTGTGCCTGCGCGGTTTCTGGTCCCGGATCGCGATCTTCCTCGGCCTGGTTTTCGGCTACGCCGCCTCCTGGGTCTTCGACCAGGTCTTCGGCAGGATCCACTCGGTCGACGCGAGCGGCAGGATCACCGACCACTGGCGCCTGGACCTCTCGGGCGTGGGCAAGGCCGACTGGATCGGGCTGCCGTCCTTCCACGGGCCCAGTTTCCAGTGGTCGGCGATCCTGGTGGCACTGCCGGTCGTCATCGCGCTGGTCGCGGAGAACGCGGGGCACGTGAAGGCGGTCGGCGAGATGACCGGCGACCCGCTGGACGACAAGCTCGGCACCGCGATCTCGGCCGACGGTGTGGCCTCCATGCTGTCGACCGCGGTGGGCGGCCCGCCGAACACCACCTACTCCGAGAACATCGGCGTGATGGCCGCGACCCGCGTCTACTCGACGGCCGCGTACTGGGCCGCCGCGGGCTTCGCGCTGCTGTTCGGCCTCTGCCCCAAGTTCGGCGCGATCGTGGCCGCGATCCCGGGCGGCGTCCTCGGCGGCATCACCGTCATCCTGTACGGCATGATCGGCCTGCTCGGCGCGCAGATCTGGATCAATGCCAAGGTCGACCTGCGCAACCCGCTGAACCTGGTGCCGGCCGCGGCGGGCATCATCATCGGCGTCGGCAACGTCAACCTGAAGTTCAGCGACACCTTCTCCCTCAGCGGCATCGCACTCGGCACCCTGGTCGTCATCACCGGCTACCACGCGCTGCGCGCGTTCGCGCCCGCCCACCTCAAGAAGCAGGAGCCACTGCTGGACGAGGGCACGTCGTCGTACGGCGGGGAGGCTCAGGGCACCGGGCCGGCTTCGTAGGTCCCCCTCCGCCCGGCCTGCCTCGCAGGCCCCCTCCGCCCCGTTCGCCGGCGGGCGCGTTCCCCCGTTCCGGGGAAGCGCCGGGCCCGTCGGCGCCCGGGCCGTCCCGGGCCTGGGACGCTGCCCCCATGGGGCAATCGGCACAACTCACCCATGGCCCGGACACCGTGGACGCGCTGGCCGCCACAATGCGCGAACTGGCCGCCGGGCTGCCCGAGCGCGACGGGGTCGCGGTCTTCCACCATGTCTACCTCGCCGCCGCCGAGGCGGCCGGCCGGTGGCCCGCGACCACACTGGACGCACCGCTCGCCGGGCGGTACCTCGCCGCCGTGGACGCGGCCGCCGAAGGGCGGCGGCCGCCCGCCTGCTGGCGGCCGGTGTTCCAGTTCCGCCGCCATCCCGGGGTCCGGCCGGCGCAGTTCGCGCTGGCGGGCATCCACGCGCACATCGGCCACGACCTGGCCCTCGCCGTGGTGGACGCCTGCCGGGAGGCGCAGTGCGAACCGTCCGAACTGGAGGGCGAGTTCGACCGCTTGGGCGACTTCCTCCTGTCGCTGGAGGAGCGTGTCCGCGAGGACCTGACGCCCGGCCCCGAACTGCTCCGCATCACCGATCCGCTCACCCACCTGCTCGGCTCGTGGGACCTGGAGCGGGCCCGGGAGGCGAGCTGGTCGGCCGCGCGGGCGCTGTGGGCGCTGCGCCGACTGCCCGACGTGGCCGAGGAGTTCGGCCGGCGGCTGGACGCCGCGGTCGGCTTCGACTGCCGCATGATGCTCACGCCGCTGCCGGACTGATCCCGGACATCCGCCCGGCACCTTCACGGAACTCTCCCGCGATCACTGTACGTTGACCGTGGAACACGGACGATCACGAAGGAGCGCACCGTCATGGCGACCCGTCTGGGAATCGGTCTTCCGCAGAACCGGCAGTACGACCTCGGCAGGGACGTGCCCGACGTGGCACGCGCCGTGGAGCGCATCGGCTACGACAGCGTGTGGGTGTACGAGCGGGCCCTGTTCCCGGAACCCGCCACGCAGGGGCTGTACGGCATCGAGGGCGTGCCCTGGCCCGACTCGTACCGGCACGTGGCCGACCCGCTGGTCACGCTCACCCTGGCCGCGGCGGTCACCGAGCGGGTCCGGCTGGGCAGCAGCGTGCTGGTCGCGCCGCTGCACGTGCCGTTCCAGCTCGCCAGGTCCCTCGCCTCGCTGGACGCGGCCGGCGGCGGCCGGGTGATCGCCGGCTTCGGCACGGGCTGGTCCCTGGACGAGTACGCGGCGGCGGGGATCCGGCCGATCAAGGAGCGCGGCCGGGTGCTGGACGAGGTGATCGACGTCTGCCGGGCCGTGTGGGGGCCCGACCCGGTGCGCTACGACGGCCGTATCACGAAGATCGAGTCGGCCGTGGTGGGCCCCAAGCCGGCCCGGCCGATCCCGATCCTGCTGGCCGCGAGCACCCGCAAGGCCCGGGAGCGGCTCGTCGAGCACGCCGACGGCTGGCTGCCGGTGGCCATGGGCGCCGAGCAGGTCGCGAGCCAGTGGGACGCGCTGCGGGACCTGGCCGCCGAGCGGGGCCGGCAGCAGCCGATCCAGACGGTGCTGCGGGTGAACGCGGCGTACTCGGCGAAGGCGTACGAAAGCACCGGCCGCCGGCCCTTCCAGGGCGACGCGGACCAGATCGTCGAGGACCTCCTCCCGTACGCGGCGATCGGCCTGGAGGAGATCCTCATCGACGTGCAGGGCCGCCTGCGGGACGCCGAGGAACTCAAGGACGTCGCGGCGGAGGTGTTCGAGAAGGCACGGGCGGCCGGGGTGTGACCGCCCTGGACTCCTGTCAGTCCTCCGGGAGTTCGACCGGAGCGATCTCGTCGTAGACGTCGCCGGGGCCGGGGTTGGCCGGGTCGGTGCCGCCGCCGAGGTGGTGCATGACGCCCCAGACCGCGTTCAGCGCGGTCTGCACGGCGCCCTCGGCCCACCCGGCCGTCCAGGAGATGTCGTCGCCGGCGAGGAAGACGCCCCGCTTGTCCTCGGGCAGCCGGTCCTGCATGAAGTGGGTGAACAGGCGCCGCTGGTAGCGGTAGTGACCGGGCAGGTTGGCCTTGAACGCGCCCATGAAGTACGGCTCGTTCTCCCAGGAGACGGTCACGGGGCTGCCGATGATGTGCTTGCGGATGTCGACGTTCGGATAGATCTCCGACAGCGACTTCAGCATGACCTCCATCCGCTCGTTCGCGGACAGCGGCAGCCACTTCAGGCTGTCGTCGCACCAGGTGTAGGAGAGGCAGATGACGGCGGGCCTGTCCGGGCCGTCGTCGAGCAGGTAGGTGCCGCGGGTCATGCGGTCGGTGAGCGTCATCGACATCACGTCCCGGCCGGTCGGCTCGCCCTTGTCGTCGACGGCCTTGTCCCGCCAGAACGGCCGGTCGACGGGCACGAAGAGCTTGCTGGACTCCATGTAGTGGGTGCGCTCGATCGCGGTCCAGTGGTCGATAGGGAAGAGCGCGTCGTCGCACTGGACCTTGGACAGCAGCATCCAGGACTGGGCGGTGAAGACGGCCGCCTCGTAGGTGCGGATGTCGCCGTTCGCGTCCGTCACCGTGATCCGGTTGTTCGCGGTGCGGTGCAGCCGGGTCACGGCGGGGCGCGGTTCGCCGTCCACGTGCAGGGACTTCAGCGACGTGCCGTAGGGCCAGTGAAGGATCTTCTCCGGCTCGCGCTCCCAGAGCCTGAGCGGCAGTTGCTGCGAACCGCCCACGATGCCGCGGTGGTGGTCGTCGGCCTCGGTGTAGACGACGCGCAGGATCTCCAGGATGGAGTTGGGGAAGTCGGTGTCCCAGCCGCCGGTGCCGAAGCCGACCTGGCCGAAGATCTCGCGGTGCCGGAAGGACCTGAACGCCTCGGAGTCGCACAGGAAGCCGTAGAAGGTCTGGTTGTCGAGCTTCTCGACCAGCCGGGACCAGATCTCGCGGATGCGCGGCACGTCGCGCTCGCGCAGGGCGCGGTTCATGTCGGAGAAGTCGGCGCCCTCCTCCAGACACCTGTTCCAGGCGTCCGCCACGTCCCGGTAGACCTGCGGCAGGTCGTCGATGGTCTCGGCGTAGTGCGACTCGCCCTTGAGGTCGACGACGGTCGACGGGGTCGCCTCGGCCAGGGGGTTGGGGAACGGCCGGGTCTCGAGGCCCACCAGGTCGATGTAGTGCTGGAGGGCGGTCGAGGACGGCGGGAAGCGCATGGCGCCCATCTCGGCGGTCAGCGACTCGTCGCAGCCCTCGAAGCCGACGGTGCGCAGTCGGCCGCCGATCCGGTCGGCCTCGTAGACGACCGGCTTGAGGCCCATCTTCATCAGCTCGTAGGCGGCGATCATGCCGGAAAGGCCGCCGCCGATGATCGCGACCTCGGTGCCGTGCTCGGTCGCGGGGACCTGGCCGAGGCCCGCCGGGTGGGCGAGGAAGTCGTCGTACGCGTACGGGAAGTCCGGGCCGAACATGGTGATCGGCGGCTGCTGCTCGTCGGCGTGCTCGACGGCGTTGGGCACCGTGGACGTCATGGGGTGCGGACTCCTTGCGCGAAAGAACTGGAGTGGGGAGAGAGGGAGGGGAGGTCCGGGGGTCAGACGAGGGACCCGTAGAGGCCGGGGCGGCGGCCCTCCAGATACGGGTTGGCCTCGCGGGAGGCGGCGAGGAAGGCGGGGTCGGCGTCCGCGAGGACCAGTTCCTCGGACCGGCCGGCGCGGGTGCGGGCCACCCCGTCGGGGCCGGCCAGGGCCGAGAGCCCGACGAACTCGAACTCGCCCTCGGTACCGACCCGGTTGACGTAGGCGACGTACATCTGGTTCTCGAAGGCGCGCACCGGGACCAGGGACTCGGCGACGAACTGGAACGGGTGCATGAGCGCCGTCGGGACGACGAGGAAGTCGGTGCCGGCCAGCGCGTGGGCGCGCACGTTCTCCGGGAACTCCACGTCGTAGCAGATGATCAGGCCGACGGTCAGTCCGTTCAGCTCCGCCTGGACGACCGGCTGCTCGCCCGGTGTGAACTGGCCGTGCTCGAAGTCGCCGAACAGGTGGGTCTTGCGGTAGTTGGCGAGTCGGGTGCCGTCGGCGGAGATCAGCTGCACGGAGTTGTGGACCGTCTCGCCGTCCCGCTCCGGGTAGCCGTAGGCGACGGCCAGCCCGTGCCGGCGGGCCAGCTCCGCGACCGCGTCCGACGAGTCGCCGTCGGCGGGCTCGGCCAGGCGGCCGATGCCGTCGCCGATCGCGTACCCGGTCAGGAACAGCTCCGACGTCGCCAGCAGCCCGGCCCCCGCGGCGGCGGCCCGGCCGGCGGCGTCGTCGAGCACCTTGAGGTTCTCGGCGACGGAGCCGGGGCGGCCGGAGCTCTGGAGCAGGGCGGTGCGCATGGATGTTCCTCAGCGGTACGGGGCGTTCGGGGGTCGGTAAGACCGTACGTTCGGCCGTCTCCGGCGGACAAGCCGGAGCCGTTGCGCGCCGGTGAGCGATTCGTTGCGTACAACCCGGGATGGGCAGCGATTCGTTGCGCCCCGCGGGACGGGGTCGCAGCACAGGTCCCGCAGCCGCCCCGCGGCCTCCCTCAGCGGCTCCGGGCCGACCGCCCGGGCGCTCGCTACGCGCCGGGCCGGTCTCGGTGGCACCCTGGCACGCCGAAGGCGGTCACGACCGCCGCGTGGTCCGAGGGCCAGTCGTTGCCGGCCACGTCCGGCCAGGGACGCGGGGTGCCCCTGACGTACGTCCGGGAGTCGAGCACCCGCAGCCCTCGGTGCAGCACGTAGTCGATGCGGTCCTGCGGCTCGGGCCGCCCGCTGCCGTCCTCGTGCACCGGGTGGATCGGTGACCAGGTGTGCCCGGGGTCGACGGCCGGGTCCGGATGGGCCTCTCGGTAGGAGTCGCGCAGGCCCGCCTCCTCGGCCGCCTTCGTCACCGGCCAGGCGACGTCCGGCCAGTCCAGGTGGGAGGGGCAGTTGAAGTCGCCGACCAGGACGACCGGTACGGCGGGGTCGCCCTCCTCGTCGATCCGGCGCAGGGCGTCCCGCATCTGCGCCAGTCGCACCTCCTCGTGGGCGATCAGCCGGTCCGCCGCGAGCCCGTCGAAGGCCGACTCGTACGGGCCGTAGGGCGTGTAGTGCAGGTGGGCCGTCCAGACGTCGACCTCGCGGCCCGGCCCGAGCGCGATACGGACCCCGGCGGCGCCGTAGAAGCCGACGTCCGGGTCGCCGAGGTGCGCGGTGATCGGGTGGCGGCTGATGACGCCGAGGTTCTCGCCGGCCCGGTGGTGGTACCAGCCGAGTTCCCCGGCGAGCTCCTGGGCCGCGGTGCCCCCGGTCTCCTGCAGGCCCACGACGTCCGCACCGCACTCCAGGATCGCCTCGAGCTGCTTGGCCCGGTGGTCGTCGACCTTGCTCCCGCCCAGCCAGAGGTTCCAGCTCATCACCCGCAGTTCGCCGCTCACCATGGCGGACAGCTCCTCGGGTGTGACCCCGGTCAGGCTCTCGCGCAGCCTGCGTCCGGGTGCCGCGTCGATGGGGGCGAGCGACGGCACGGCGAGCACCGCGCACCCGGCCGCCTCGGCGGAGCTGACGCCGGTCTGCGTGTCCTCGACGGCCACGCAGGCGGCGGGGTCGACACCAAGGGCGCGGCAGGCGGCGAGATAGGGGTCGGGGGCGGGCTTGGTGAGGTCGGTGTCGTCGGCGGTGACGGACACCGTCAGGCGCCCGGGGCCGAGGACGTCGAGCACGATGTCGGCGACGGTGCGGGGCGACGCGGTCACCAGGGCGGTGGATACGCCCTCCCGGGCGAGGGCGTCGAGCAGGTCGAGGGCGCCGGGGCGGGGCACGGTACCGGTGCGGACCCGGTCGGTGAACTCCCGGTGCAGTTCCCGGGCCACGTCCGCGGCCGGTGCGCCGGAGGCCGCGGCCAGCCAGCCCGCCGTGTGCTCGACGGGGCGGCCGAGCACCTCGGGCTGGTCCGCCTCGGTCAGGGGTCTGCCGGCGACGTGTTCCACCGCCTCCCACCACAGCCGCTCGGTGTCGACGAGCGTGCCGTCCATGTCGAAGAGGACGGCCTGGAGGGGGAGCCGGGGGCAGGGGGTCACGTGGTTCTCTTTCACAGCGGGTTCTTCAGGACCGGTTCTTCACGACTGGCTGTCTCACGGCTGGGGCTTCACGACCCCTGCGGGCGCTCCGCCACCAGGACGGGCCGCCCGGGCAGCGACACGCTCACGGCGGTGCCTGCCGCGAGCCCGGCGGCTTCGTGCGCGGGCAGGTCGGCCTTCACCTCGGTGGCGTCCGCCAGCCGGACGGTGATCCGGACGGTCGCACCGAGGAAGGCAGTGGCGACCACCCGCGCGCCGCCGTCCTCGGCCGCCCGCACCTGGACGGCCTCGGGCCGCACGAGCACGTCCACCTCGCTCGCGGCGGGCGCCGCGCCGTCGACCGGCAGCCGCTGCCCGAGCACCTCGACGCCGCCGTCGGACAGCCGGCCCGGGATCCGGCTCATCGTGCCGACGAACTCGGCGACGAAAGCGGTCGCGGGGCGGCCGTACAACTCGGCCGGAGGTGCGCACTGTTCGAGCCGCCCTGCGCGCATCACGGCGACCCGGTCGGCGATCGACAGGGCCTCCTCCTGGTCGTGCGTCACGAACAGGGTGGTGATGCCGAGCTCCTGCTGGAGCCTGCGGATCTCCTCGCGCAGGGTCAGCCGGACCTTGGCGTCGAGGGCCGACAGCGGCTCGTCGAGGAGCAGGACCCGGGGGCGCAGGGCGAGCGCGCGGGCCAGCGCGATCCGCTGCTGCTGACCGCCGGAGAGCTGGTGCGGGAATCGGTCGCCCTTGTCGGCGAGGCCGACCAGCTCCAGCAACTCGGCGGCACGGGACCGGCGTTCGACCGTACGCACCTTGCGCATCCGCAGTCCGAAGGCGACGTTGTCGCGGGCGCTCAGGTGCGGAAAGAGGCTGTACGACTGGAAGACCATCCCGGCGTCGCGGCGATGGGCCGGGACCCGGGTGACGTCGGCGCCGTCCACCAGCACCTCACCGGAGTCGGGGTGTTCGAACCCGGCGAGCATGCGCAGCGCGGTGGTCTTGCCGCAGCCGGAGGGCCCGAGCAGCGCCAGGAACTCCCCCGGCCGCACGGTCAGGTCGAGTCCGTCGAGGGCGACGGTGGCGCCGAACTCCCGGCGCAGTCCGCGGAATTCGACGGTGGCGGCCTGCGTCGTGGCGGTCTTCTCAAGAGTGGTGGCGGTCATGGTTCATCCCCGGGACGAAGCGGTTCGGGTGCGTCCGCCGGCACCGGCGAGCGCGAGGAGCAGTGCCCAGGTCACGAGGAGACTGAGCACGGAAACGGCGACGGACATCTGGGCCTGCGAGCCGCCGATGCTGAAGATCCACACAGCGAAGGGCCGGAAGCCCAGCAGCTGGGCCACGGTGAACTCGCCGAGGACCAGCGCCAGGGTGAGGAAGGCGGCGTTCAGCAGCGCCCCGCGCAGATTGGGCAGCACGGACCGGATCAGTGCCTGCGGCCAGGAGGCCCCGCAGCTGCGGGCGGCCTCGACGAGGGTCCGCACGTCGATCGCGCGGAGCCCGGAGTCCAGGGCCCGGTACACGAAGGGCAGCGCCAGTACGACGTAGGCGAGGACGAGCACGACGGGGAAGTCCGGGTCCTGCAGGGCCACGAACGTCTGGAACAGCGGGGTGCGGGACAGGTGCTCGGGTCCCCACTTCAGCACGGTCGCGATCCCCGCGACGTACGCGATCGGCGGCACGACCAGCGGCAGCTGGCACACCACTTCGACGACGGGCCGCAGTCGGGGCGCGCCGAGCCGGAGCGCGACCATGGCGGGGACCATCAGCAGCAGAACCGCGGCGATGGTGGCGGCGGCCAGCTCCAGCGACAGCAGCAGGCTGGAGACGAAGCCCTCGGTGGAGACGATCCGCGTGTAGGCGTCGAAGGTGACGCCCCGGCCCGGTACGTCGACCGTGAACACCACGGACGCGGCCAGCGGGATCAGGAAGTACAGCGCGGCGAGACCGAGGACGGCCCACCGCCATGGGTTCAGGCGAGCCATCGGGCGCTCCGGCGTTGCAGGGGCAGGTACACGGCCATGACCAGGCCCGCCACCAGGACCATGTCGAGGCTGAGGGCGAGGGCCACGTGCTCCTGGCCGACCAGCACGTTGCCGGAGAGGGCGTCGGCGATCTGCAGGGTGACCAGCGGCACCGAGCTGCCGACCATGGCGGCGGCGGTGGCGTAGGCGGCGAAGGCGCTGCCGAAGAGCAGGATCAGCCCGCCGAGCAGGGACGGCGCGAGGACGGGCAGGGCGACGTGCCGCCAGTACTGCACGGCGGTGGCGCCGCTGTTCTGCGCCGCCTCCCGCCACTGGGAGCGCAGGCCGTCCAGCGCGGGGGTGATGGTGAGCACCATCAGCGGGATAAGGAAGTACAGGTAGACGATCACCAGGCCCCAGAAGCTGTACAGGTCCCAGCCCTTCTCGGTCAGGCCGAGGTGCCGGGTCAGCACACCGGCGTTGCCGAGGGTGGCGACGAAGGCGAACGCCAGCGGGACGCCGCCGAAGTTGGCGAGCACTCCGGAGGCGGTGAGCACGGCCTCGCGCAGCACGCGGGAGCGGGAGGTCACGACCGCCTGCGCGAGCGGTAGTCCGAGCAGGGCCGCGAGCCCGGCGGCGACGGCGGACAGCTTGACGCTGCCGAGCAGGGCGGTCAGGTAGGCGCCGTGCAGGGAGGTCGTCAGGTTGGCCGCGGTGTGGGACTCGGCGCCCGTCGCCGGGTCCTTGACGGTGAACGCGCCGTTCAGCATCGCCAGGGCGGGCAGTCCGAAGGCGAGCACGGTGAAGGCGAGCAGAGGGACGACGGCGAGCCACCCCGGGACGCGGCGCCGCCGCTTCACCGAAGCGGCGGGCGCCACGTCCGCCCGCGTGAGGGCGGTGGTCATCCCGAGACGGCCTTCCCCCAGCCCTGCGCGAGGACGTCCTTGGCCTTGCCCTGCTGCGCCTCGGACGGGAAGGTGGGCGTGCCGTCGACCTCCGGCAGCTTGGCGGCGGCGGCCTGGTCGAGGGTGCCGGCCTTCTCCATGGCGGGCATCAGGGCCGGGCGGGCGTAGCCCTTGAGCCACAGGTTCTGGCCCTCGGCGCTGTAGAGGTACTCCTGCCACAGCCGCGCGGCGGCCGGGTGCGAGGCGTCCTTGTTGATGGCCTGGGAGTAGTACTGGGCATACCGGCCGTCAGTGGGGACGGCCACCTTCCAGTCCACACCCTTGGACTTGAACTCGTCGGCGTACCCGGCGTTGAGGTAGTCCCAGTCGATGCTGATCGGCGTCTCGCCCTGCTCGACGGTGGCGGGGGTGGACTCGACGGGGGTGAAGTTGCCGTTCTTCTTCAGCTTGCCGAAGAAGTCGATGCCGGGCTGGACGTCGTCGAAGGAGCCGCCGGCGGCGAGGGCGGCCGCGTAGACGCCGCCGAAGGCCGCGCCGGCCTTGGTCGGGTTGCCGTTGAGGGCGACCTGACCCTTGTACTCCGGCTTGAGCAGGTCCTTGAAGGTGGTCGGGCACTCCTTGACCCGCTTGGCGTCGCAGCCGATGGAGACATAGCCGCCGTAGTCGTTGTACCAGCGGGCTTGCGGGTCCTTCTGGCCGGCCGGGATGTCGTCGAACGCGACCACCTTGTACGGGGCGAGCAGGCCCTGCGCGGCGGCGCTGAGTGCGAAGGAGCTGCCGAGGTCCAGTACGTCCGGGGCGCGGTCCTGGCCCTTGCGGGAGGTGACGGCGTTGATCTCGTCCTGGCTGGAGCCGTCCGGGTTCTCGACCTCGATCTTGATGCCGTACTTCTTCTCGAAGCCGTCGATCAGGGCGCCGTAGTTGGCCCAGTCGCGGGGCAGCGCGATGGCGTGCAGCCTGCCCTCCTTCTTGGCCGCCGCGACCAGCGCGTCCATCCCGCCGAGGTCGGCGGCGGAGGTGGCGGTGGCGGCGCTCTTGCCGTCGGCGGTCGCCGACGCCTTGTCGGGGGCGGCGCCACAGGCGCTCAGGGCGAGCGCGGCGACGACGGCGAGGGAGCCGCCCAGGAGGGCTGTTCTCGGCAAGAACACGGTCACGGTCTCTCCAAGGGTGCGCACGAGGGGTGAGGCAGAGCGGAGAACTTGTCTGAACAAGTTGGCCTCAGTACGCCCGTCGATGATGTCCTGTAAGTGAACGCCGACGAAACCTCGAAGACCTTTCGCCTGCACAGTTTCGTCCGGCCGGATCGACGCTGAAACTCGATTAGGCTGCCTACGCTGTACACAGCTGTCGACTGAGAGGGGAAGCATGACGGCACGACACGAGGAGATCGCCGACGCCCTGCGGCGGGCCATCGACCGCGAGGAGTACACCGTCGGCAGCCGGCTGCCGACCGAGACGGCCCTGGCCGCCCAGTACGGCGTCGCACGCGGTACGGTCCGCCAGGCCGTCGCGGCCCTCACCGCCGAGGGGCTGATCGGCTCCCGGCAGGGCGCCCGCCGGGTCGTGCTGGCCAGCCGTCGCAGCCAGAGCTTCGCCGAACTGCGCAGCTTCGCCCAGTGGGCCCGCGCCATGGGGCGGGAGGCGACGGGGCACGTGGCGGCCCAGGAGTACCGCCCGGCAACCCAGGAGGACGCCGTCCGGCTGCAACTGGACGAGGGCACACCGGTGTTGCACGTTCTGCGGGTACGCGGACTGGACGGCGAGCCGGTCCTGGTGGAGCGGACCGTGTACGCCGACTGGGTCGCCCCCGCCGTCGAGGCGATCGAGCCCGACTGCGCGTCCGTCACCCAACGGCTCTACGAGGACACCGGCCTGGTCTTCGCCTATGGCGAACACCTCATCGACGCGGTCGCGGCGGGCGCCCAGGACGCCGAACTGCTCGGCATCCGCCGCACGAGCCCGCTGCTGCGGGTCCGCCGGGTGACGACGACGCGTGAGGGGCGCCCCGTGGAGTGGTCGGACGACCGCTACCGTCCGGACGCGGTGAGTTTCAGCGTGCACAATTCGATAGGGAACAACGCCTTGGCACGCAAGACGGCCGGCTGAAGGGGGCCTTCATGGACGCCGCCGGAATCACCTCGCTGCCCTACGTCGACGAGCACACGACCGTCGTAGCGGCGGACACCGACGCCGTGTGGCGCGGGCTCGGCGCCGCGCTGGAGGAATCGTTCCGCGGTCCCGGTGCGGCCCGCTACGCCCGCCTGGTCGGGTGCGCCGACCGCGCGGCGCCAGGACCGCGCCCCTTCGCGGAGGGCTCGGCTCTCCCCGGGTTCCGGGTGGTCGCCGCCGACCCGGGCCGGGAACTGGTGCTCACCGGACGCCATCGCTTCTCGTCGTACGCGCTGACGTTCCGCCTCGAACCGGCCGGCCCCGGGCGTTCGCGGCTGCGCGCCGAGACCCGGGCCGCCTTCCCCGGCCCGGCCGGCGGCCTCTACCGGCGGCTGGTGATCGCCACGGGCGGGCACGCGATGGGCATGCGGCGCCTGCTGTCGGCGATCGACCGCAGGTCGACGACGCGCTGCCGCCCTTGATCTAGTGCTGCGACCGGAAAGGTTCACCGGCTCGCGACGCCCGGCACGGCACTCCCCCAGCCTTCGGCCGGGGGTACCCCCACGCCGCGTTGTCGCATCACCCGAGTACATCCAGTACGCGGGCGATACTCCGCCTTGCGATGCACCGCACCGGACGCCGCGAGCCTTCCGGAAACCTTTCCGGTCACAGCACTAGCCCGGCGCGCCGGAGGAGAAGCGGCGCAGCAGGGGCGAGAGCACCAGCACGGACTTCGTCCGTTCCACGAACGGCTCGCCGGCGATCCGCTCCAGGACCCGCTCGAAGTGCCGCATGTCGGCGGCGAAGACCTGGACGATCGCGTCCGCCTCACCGGTGACGGTGGAGGCGGACACGACCTCCTGGTAGCGCTCCAGGCCGCGCTGGATGGTCTCCGGCGAGGTGTGGCGCCGGCAGTAGATCTCGACGAACCCCTCGGTCTCCCAGCCGAGCGCGGCCGGATCCACCCGCACGGTGAAACCGGTGATGGCCCCGGTGGCGCGCAACCGGTCCACGCGCCGCTTCACTGCGGGCGCGGACAGGCCGACCAGTTGCCCGATGTCCGCGTAGGAGCGGCGGGCGTCCTCGGCGAGGGCGTGCACGATGCGTTCGTCGAGATCGTTCAGCACTGTGGGTGGATCTTTTCTCGGGACTCGGCGGCTCAGTTCCAGCTGGCGTGCAGCGGCTTGCCCTCGGCGTAGCCCGCCGCGCTCTGGATGCCGACGATGGCCTTGTCGGCGAACTCCTCCAGGGAGCCGGCCCCGGCGTAGGTGCACGAGGAACGGACGCCCGCGATGATCGAGTCGATCAGGTCCTCGACGCCCGGCATGGCCGGGTCGAGGAACATCCGGGAGGTGGAGATGCCCTCCTCGAACAGCGCCTTGCGGGCGCGGTCGTACGCCGACTCCTCGGAGGTGCGGTTGCGCACCGCGCGCGCGGAGGCCATGCCGAACGACTCCTTGTAGGGGCGGCCGTTGGCGTCGTGCTGGAGGTCGCCGGGCGACTCGTAGGTGCCGGCGAACCAGGAGCCGACCATCACGTTGGACGCTCCGGCCGCGAGCGCCATCGCCACGTCGCGCGGGTGGCGGACACCGCCGTCGGCCCACACGTGCTTGCCGTACTTCCTCGCCTCGGCCGCGCACTCCAGGACCGCGGAGAACTGCGGGCGGCCCACGCCGGTCATCATGCGGGTGGTGCACATGGCGCCCGGACCCACACCGACCTTGACGATGTCGGCGCCCGCCTCGATCAGGTCCCTGACGCCCTCGGCGGAGACGATGTTGCCGGCGACGACCGGCACCCGCGGGTCGAGGTCGCGCACCAGCTTGACGGCGCTGATCATCGACTCCTGGTGGCCGTGCGCGGTGTCGATGACGAGAGTATCGACGCCCGCGTCGAGCAGCTGCTCGGCCTTGCCGGCCACGTCGCCGTTGATGCCCACGGCGGCGGCGATGCGCAGCTTGCCCCGGGCGTCGGTGGCCGGGGTGTACAGCGTGGCGCGCAGGGCGCCCTTGCGGGTGAGGATGCCGGCGAGCCTGCCGTCCTCGTCCACGGCGGGCGCGTAGCGGCGGTTGGCCCCGTCCAGGGTGTTGAACGCCTCGCGCGGGTCGATGTCCGCGTCCAGCAGGAGCAGGTCCTTGCTCATGACCACTTCGAGCTGGGTGAAGCGGTCGACACCGGTCAGGTCCCGGTCGGTGACCACGCCGACCGGCCGGTGCTGCTCGTCGACGACCACGCCGGCGTTGTGCGCGCGCTTGGGCAGCAGGGCCAGGGCGTCGGCGACGGTCTGGTGCGGGGCCAGCACGATCGGGGTGTCCAGGACCAGGTGGCGGCTCTTGACCCAGGAGATCACGTCGGTGACGACGTCGATCGGGATGTCCTGCGGGATGACCACCAGTCCGCCGCGGCGGGCCACGGTCTCGGCCATGCGGCGCCCGGCGATCGCGGTCATGTTGGCGACGACGAGCGGAATGGTGGTGCCCGTGCCGTCCGGTGAGCTGAGGTCCACGCCCTGACGGGAACCGACCGCGCTGCGGCTCGGCACCATGAAGACGTCGTCGTACGTCAGGTCGTACGCGGGCTGGATGTCATTGAGGAAACGCACGTGCCGCACATCCCAGTCGATCAGAGGTGACCCCCGGACAGGTCCGTCAGGGGGAAAGAGCACGTACTTCATTCTCCCATGGCGCGGGCCGTGCCATGCCCGGACGGAACGTCCAGGCCGGCCGCCCGCCCCCTAGGAGGAACCTCCAAGCGCGAGGGCGACGTCCAGCGCCGGCCGCCCGCCCGCCGAGGCGGCGAAGACCTCCTCGGCGATCTCCCACTCCTCCGGCCTGGCCTGCGCGTACGCCTGCCAGCCCCGTACCACGATCAGCATCCCGCGCTCCACGGCCTCCGCGGGCCAGAGGGTCTCGTCGCCGAGGCTGTCGGCCAGCGCGTCCCAGTTCCGTCCGAACCAGCCGGGCAGTGCGAGGGCGCGGGCGGCGCGGTCCATCAGTCCCGCCTTGTCCATGACACCGTCGAGGTCCAGCGTGACCACGACCCGGCCCGCCAGGTCTTCGCTCATCTCAGCACCGCCCGGAACGTGTTGTAGTGATCATCGGTGTAGTAGAACTCCCCGCCCTGGCCGGTGACGATGCGCCTGGCCCCGCGGTCGCGCGACCCCGGGGTCCGCACCGTGTACTCGTGGTAGTAGCCGCGCGGCTCCTTGGGCAGCCGCCCCTCGAAGTTGCCGAACACGGTGTTGTCCTGCCGGTACGGGTAGGGGCCGCCCTTGTCGACGAGGTCCAGGGTCTGCCGGGCCTCGGCCGGCAGCCGGGACTGGCTGATCGTGGCCATTCCGCGGGCCCACGACGGGGCGGAGGGGTCGGAGCCGGTCTGCCCGGAGGGCGAGCAGCCCGTCAGAAGGACGGCGAGCGTGACGAGGAGCCCCGCGAGCACACGGGGGACGAACCGCAGCAGCATGCCGTCGATGCTCCCACGGCCGTCCCGCGCGCACTCGTCAGGGGCCGTCCGGGTCCGCCCTGTTGAGAGCGGGCCTGGGGGTGGGTCCCGCCGTCATCAGGTAGTCCGCGGCCGAGGTGTCCGTGACCAGGCTGGTGACCAGCCCGGACCGCAGCACCGCGTCGATCGCCGCCGCCTTGCGCTGCCCGCCCGCGATCGCGACGACCTCGGGGATACGGCGCAGCTGGTCGGCCTTGACCGTGATGCACCGCTCCCCCAGGTCCCGTCCGATCCGGCGGCCCTCGGCGTCGAAGAGGTGCGCGGCCATCTCGGCGGAGACACCGAGCGAGGCGTAGTGGGCCCGCTCCTCGTCGCTGAGCATGTCGTGCACCGTCGAGATGCCCGGCTCCCAGGAACCGATGGACACACAGGCGACCGTGACCTTGTCGAAGTACTCGAAGGCGCGCGCGATCCCGGTCTGGTGCCGCAGCGCCGCCGCGGTGGCCGCGTCCGGCAGCAGCATCGGCGCGTAGATGGGGTGGGCGTCGCCGCCCGAGACCTGGGCGGCGCGGCGCACGGCCTCCACCGAACCGCGCTCGGAGGTCCCTGCGTCGTACACCCCCGTCAGCTGCACCACCGTGCACGGCGGCAGCCGGTTCAGCGCCGCGGCCATGTGGATGGTGGAACGGCCCCAGGCCAGACCCAGCACGTCTCCCTCGTCGACGAGCTCGCCGAGCAGATCGGCGGCTACTTCGCCGAGGTTCTCGGGGTCGGGCGTCTCCTCTGCCTCGGCCGGGGACTCGACCACGACGGCGTGCCTGAGGCCGTAGCGGGCGCGGAGCGCGTCGGAGCGCTCGGCGTCCAGCTCGGCCGGCACGCGGATCTCGATGCGCACGAGATCCCGTTCGAGAGCGGTTTCCAGGACCCGGGCCACCTTGAAGCGGCTGACGCCGAACTCCTCGGCGATCTGGATCTTCGATTTGCCCTCGAGGTAGAAACGGCGGGCCATGGCCGCCGCCTGCACCAGCTCAGCGGGTCCCATCCGCATGGCTGACCGGCCCGCCGACATACCCGACACGGCGATCTCCTCACTGCTGTTCACATTCTGGATTCACCGTTCATCCTTGCAGATCCGGCGCGCTTGATCAGCCCTGATAAGGAGCCGTTCACGTAGCCGTTGTTCAGTGGCCGCACGCCCAGGACGCCTTGGTGGTGGCCGATTCCGCCTGACCGCGCAGGGCACGCACCGCTTCGGCGGGGTCTTCCGCACCGTAGACCGCCGAGCCGGCGACGAACACGTCCGCGCCCGCCTCCGCGCACCGCTCGATCGTCGAGGCCGACACTCCGCCGTCGACCTGGAGCCACAGCTGGAGGCCGTGCTTGCCGATCAGCTCCCGGGTGCGGCGGATCTTGGGCAGCATGATGTCCAGGAAGGCCTGGCCGCCGAAGCCCGGCTCCACTGTCATGATCAGGAGCATGTCGAGCTCGGGGAGCAGGTCCTCGTACGGCTCGATGGGGGTGGCGGGCTTGAGGGCCATCGAGGCCCGGGCGCCCTTGGCGCGGATCTCGCGGGCCAGCCGGACGGGGGCGGCGGCAGCCTCGACGTGGAAGGTCACGGAGGAGGCACCCGCCTCGACGTACTGCGGCGCCCAGCGGTCGGGCTGCTCGATCATCAGGTGGCAGTCCAGCGGGGTGTCCGTCGCCCGGGCCAGGGACTCCACGACGGGCACGCCGAGCGTGAGGTTCGGGACGAAGTGGTTGTCCATGACGTCGACGTGGAGCCAGTCGGCCCCTTCGACCGCCTTCGCCTCTTCGGCGAGGCGCGCGAAGTCGGCGGACAGGATGCTGGGGTTGATCTGCACGGCCATGACCCAAGCGTGCCATGCCCGGGCCCGCCGGCTCCCCCCGGTACCCGGCTGGGCGCCAGGATGCCGGCGATCATGAGGCACGGGCGCGGGCGGGGCCGCCGTACGTGGGTGCGGCCGGGGGCGGACCCGCCGGCCCGCTCCACGGACGCTTCGCGAGGTGGCGCGGGCCGGACCCGCGAGGGGGCCGGTCAGCCGGTGCGACGGATCAGGGCCAGGTACATCGCGTCGGTCCCGTGCAGATGCGGCCACAGTTGTACGTCGGGACCGTCGCCGAGGGCCCCGACTCCCGGCAGCAGCGGGCGGGCGTCGATCAGTTCGGCCTCGGGGAACTGCTTGAGCACGTCGGTGACCACGGCTCGGGTCTCGGCGAGGTGCGGAGAGCAGGTCGCGTAGCCGACCACGCCGCCGACGCGCACCGACTCCAGGGCCGTGCGCAGCAGCCCGCGCTGGAGCGGGGCGAAGCCGTCCAGGTCCTCCGGGCGGCGCCGCCACCGCGCTTCGGG
This sequence comes from Streptomyces sp. NPDC004721, assembly GCF_053601495.1. Taxonomy (NCBI): domain Bacteria; kingdom Bacillati; phylum Actinomycetota; class Actinomycetes; order Kitasatosporales; family Streptomycetaceae; genus Streptomyces; species Streptomyces sp. NPDC004721. Next base: position 70,754 of record NZ_JBSGBZ010000029.1, on the reverse strand, counting down.
GCGCCTGCGCAGGGCACCGAGCCCGGTGCAGGGGACATCGACGAGGACACGGTCGAAACTGCCCGGCCGCCAGGCGGGGCGCGTGCCGTCGGCGGCGATCACCTGGTACGGGCCGGGATTGCCGGCCAGCGCCTTCGCCACCAGACCGGCCCGGTGGGGCTGCTTCTCGGAGGCGAGCAGGACGGCTCCGCGCTCGGCCGCGAGCGCGGCCAGCAGGGCCGCCTTGCCGCCGGGGCCCGCGCATCCGTCGAGCCACTTCCCGTCGGGGCCGTCGAGGGGCGCGTTCGCCAGGGCGAGCGCGACGAGCTGGCTGCCCTCGTCCTGCACGCCGGCCCGGCCCTCCCGTACGGCGTCCACGGCGCCCGGTTCGCCGCCCTCGGTCAGCCGCACGGCGTACGGCGACCAGCGGCCCGGCACCGCGGCCTCCTCGCGCAGCAGTTCCTCGGTGCCGGCCCGTCCGGGCCGGGCGACCAGGGTCACCTCCGGCCGTTCGTTGTCGGCCTCCAGCAGGTCCTCGATGCCGGCGCGTCCGCCGCCGAGGGAGTCCCACAGGGCGGAGACGACCCAGCGGGGGTGGGAGTGGACGACGGCGAGGTGGTCCTCGGGGTCCTCGTCGTAGGGCGGGGCGACCTTCTCCAGCCATCCGTCGAGGTCGTGCTGCGCGACCTTGCGCAGCACGGCGTTGACGAACTTCGCCCGCCCGTCGCCGAGGACGACCCGGGCGAGCTCGACGGTGGCGGACACGGCGGCATGAGTCGGGATGCGCGTCCCGAGGAGCTGGTGGGCGCCGAGGGTCAGCACGTCCAGGACGGGCGGGTCGACCTCCCGCAGCGGGCGGTCGACGCAGTCCGCGAGGATCGCGTCGTACGTTCCCTGGCGGCGCAGCGTGCCGTACACCAGCTCGGTGGCCAGCGCGGCGTCCCGGCCGTCGAAGTCGCCCTTCTCGCGTGCCTTGCGCAGCAGCGGGGGCAGGACCAGGTTGGCGTAGGCGTCCCGCTCGTCCACGGCGCGCAGCGCCTCGAAGGCGAGGATGCGGACGGGGTCCTTCTGGGGTCGGCGGTAGGGCTTGGCGGGCCTGCGGGGCCGACGGGAGTCGCTCACGGAAAAGGTGCTCCGGTTGTCTGGGTGCGCCGCGCTCGGACACGCGGTGCACCCAGCCTACGTCCCGGTACGGGCCGCCCGGTCAGCCGCCGAGCGTCTCGCCCTCGGCGATGCGCACCCCGCGCGCCCAGTCCGCCGCCCGCATCGGCTTCTTGCCCTGCGCCTGCACCCACAGCAGCTCGACGGCGTACGAACCGGTGCCGACGTGGACGTCGTTCTTGCCGACGGCGAGCGCGCCCGGGGCGAGGTCGGTGCGCTGCGGCGCCGGGGCGGCCTGGATCAGCTTGAGCCGCTCGCCGCGGAACGTGGTCCAGGCGCCGGGCGCCGGTGTGCAGCCGCGTACCACGCGGTCCACGCGCAGGGCGGGCGCCGTCCAGTCGACCTTGGCGTCCTCGACGGTGATCTTGGGGGCGAGGGTGACGCCCTCGGCCGGCTGCGGCACGGCCTCGAGGGTGCCGTCCTCGATGCCGTCCATCGTCGCGGCGAGCAGTCCGGCCCCGGCGAGGGCGAGCCGGGTGAGCAGGTCGCCGCTGGTGTCGGTGGGCCGGATCCGCTCGGTGACGGTGCCGTAGACCGGGCCGGAGTCGAGTCCTTCCTCGATGAGGAAGGTGGACGCGCCGGTGATCTCGTCCCCGGCCATGAGGGCATGCTGCGCGGGGGCGGCGCCGCGCCAGGCGGGCAGCAGGGAGAAGTGCAGGTTGACCCAGCCGCGGGCGGGGATGTCGAGGGCCGCCCTGGGCAGCAGGGCACCGTAGGCGACGACCGGGCAGCAGTCCGGGGCGATCTCCTTCAGCCGCTCCAGGAACTCCGGGTCCCGCGGCTTCAGGGGCTTGAGCACCTCGATCCCGGCCTCCTCCGCCCGCTCGGCGACCGGGCTCGCGACCAGCCTGCGCCCGCGCCCCGCCGGCGCGTCGGGCCGGGTGACGACGGCGGCCACCTCGTGCCGCCCGGAGGCGAGCAGGGCGTCCAGAGCGGGAACGGCGACCTCGGGGGTACCGGCGAAGACGAGCTTCATGGGGTGGCTTGGGCCTCTCGGGCGGGTTGGACGGCGGGCAGCGCACCAGTCTATGACCACGGACGGAAGGCCGCGGCTGACGGGCGGGGCGGCGGGTGACGGACCCGGCGGCAGATGACCGGGGCGGGTGGCGGGCCACGGGGCCAGGCGGCGGGCGGCGGGCGGCGGGCGGCGGCCCACGGAGCGGGCAGCGGACGACAGACCAGGCGACGGACCACAGAGCCGAGCCGCAGACGACCAGGCCAGGCGGCAGGCGGCGGACCGCAGAGCCGAGCCGCAGACGACCGGGCCAGGCAGCGGACGACAGGTCGAACGGGCGACCACGGAGCCGGGCAGCAGGTGACGGGGCCGGGCGGCGGATGACGGGGGGAGGCCGTCGGACGGCTGTGCAGCGCGCCCCCGGCGCGCCGGGGGCGTACGAATGTTTCCCTACGCCCCCATACCGTGACCCGTGGAGGGCAAGCGCGTTGGTCAAGGAAGAGTTGACCACAGCGGGCCGCCTGCTCGGCCCGATTCCTTTCAACGCCGGTTCGAGAGGCTTGTTCATGGCCGACCACGCAACCCACGACGCCCAGGCCCGGGCGAGCCTGCACTTGCTGGTGCGGGACATCGAGCGGGTCCGCCGGCAGGTGGACGCGCTGCGCACGCTCACCGCCCAGCTGGGCAACGTCTACCGCCCACGCCGCTCCGGCCCCTCCACGGGCTTCGTCGTCTACGGACGCGCCCCAGCCCCGACCGTCCGTCTCGCGCAGGAGTTGCGGGACAGCGTCGAGACCCTGGTCACGGCCGCCGTGGACTTCGACCGCTCGCTCGGCTTCTCGTGGGACGCCGTCGGCTCGGCCCTCGGCGTCACCAAGCAGGCGGTCCACCGGCGTTACGGCGCCCGCCGTGCGGCGGCCCAGGCGGCCACCGAGACCGAGCGGACCCCGGAGCCGGCGGGCAGCCGTACGGTCAACGTCGGCACCGGCATCGCCACGGTCCCCGCGGCCCGCTCCATGCCGACCCAGCCGATGTCCGGCAGCCCGGTCCTGCGCGACGAGCCCCGCCCCACCGCCTTCCCCAGCCCCCGCAACGGCTGACGACCCCTTCCCGTGTCCCCTCCCGGCGGGCATCCGGGAGGGTTCTGACACCCCCGCCGACCGGGCCTCGACGACGCCCGTCGGCCCGCCTCTCACGCGGTCCCGGGCGCAGCCGGACACCATGCGGCCCGCTCACCCGCCCCCGCCCGACAGCCGCCGCGCACCCCGGCGAGGCCCGTGCCGGTACGACGTGAAACGGCCTCCGCCGCCGCGCCGAGCCCTCGGGCGCACCTCCAGGCACACCGGCCCCACAGCCCCAACCGCCCGACCTGACCGGCGATCCGTCCACCGCGGGGCACCGACTCACCCGCGCCGCACGGAGACTCGGACCGCTGCGCGCCCGCGTCCCGGCCGGGACGCGCGCCTCCGGTGAACGGCACTACAGGCGGCCGGAGTTCGCAGCCCCCTCACCACGCGGGCGTCGCCGAGTCAGCCGATGTCCGGTGGGTCGACGCGTACCCACACCGGGTCGTGGTTTCCGCGGGCCATACGGGCCGCCTGGGCGGACTTCAGGGCGGAGGCCAGCGCCGCCCCGCTGCCGGGCGGGACGCGGATCAGGGCCCGGGTCCAGTGCTCACCGGGCGGGGGCGCACCGGAGCGGCGGGGGCGGCCCGGAGGCGTGACCGGCAACGGGACAGGGCCCAACACCTCCGCCTCCCGCGGCAGTTCGACGGTGGGGAGGAAGTCCGAGACCGCCTCCTCCGGACCCGACACGGCCGCCATCCGGGACACCGGCGGGAACCCGAGCTCGGCGCGTTCGGACAGCTCCCGCAGGGCGTGACCGACGGGGTCCCAGCGCACCAGCGCCTGCACGGGCCGCAGGGTCGGCTCGGCGACGACGACCACGGTGCCGCCCGCCGGCTGCGGCCGGACGAGCGCGGCCGCGGCGATCCAGCGCCGCAGCGCGTCCTCGCCGGCGCGCAGATCGGGGCGCCCGAGCATGGCCCAGCCGTCCAGGAGCAGGGCCGCCGCGTACCCGCCCTCGGCGACCGGCTCCGCGCCCGGGGTGCTCACCACCAGCGCGGGTGTCCCCGGCACCGTGTCCAGCACGTGCTCGCGTCCCGAGGTCCGCACGGGTACGGACGGGAACGCCCGGCCCAGTTCCTCGGCGGTCCGCCGGGCCCCGACGACCTGGGCCCGCAGCCGGAACGAGCCGCACTCCGGGCAGTGCCAGGCCGACTCCTCCCGCCCGCACCAGCCACAGGCTAGCGCCCCCGCGTCCTGCCCCTGGAGGGGTCCCGAGCAGTGCCGGCACCGCGCGGGCGCCCGGCACTGCGCGCAGGCCATCCGCGGTACGTAGCCCCGGCGGGGCACCTGCACCAGCACGGGCCCGTGCCGCAGTCCCTCCCTGGCCGCCTGCCAGGCCAGCGAGGGCAGCCGGGCCGCCCGCGCGGCCTCGTCCCGGGCGAGTTCGGCGTCGCCCACCGTGCGCACGAGCGGAGCCGCCCGCCGCACCTGCTCCCTCGCGGCGACGAGCGGCCGGGCCCAGCCGCTCTCGACGAGCTGTGCCCCCTCCACCGTGCAGCTCCAACCGCCCAGCAGGAAACCGCACTTGTCCTGCGCGGCGCGCAGCAGCAGCACCTCGCGGGCATGCGGCTGCGGCGCGTGCTGCTCGCTGTGGCTGTCGTCCCCGTCGTCCCACAGCGCGACCAGCCCGAGATCCCGCACCGGCGCGAACATGGCGGCCCGGGTGCCGACGACGGCCCGTACGGACCCCCGGCGCACGGCGAGCCACTGCCGGTACCGCTTCTCGGGCCCCGCGTCGGCGGTGAGCAGCGCGTGCCGTCCCTCGCCGAGGAGGGCCGTCAGCGCGGCGTCCACCCGGGCGGCGGCCCGCCCGTCCGGTACGACGACGAGCGCACCGCGTCCCGAGGCGAGCGCGGCGGCGACGGCGCGGGCCAGTTCCTCGCTCCACTCGGGCCCGGGCAGCGCGTTCCACACGGCACGCGGCGAGCCGCCCGCGGCCAGGGCCTGCACGAACGCGGCCCCCCGCTCGTAGCGGGCCCAGGAGCCCGCGTCGGGTACGGGCGGCGGCGGCAGCGGTGCGGGCGAGGGCCGTTCCTCGGCGCGGGCCCTGCGCGGCGGCACGGCGAGTTGGAGTACGTCGGCGACGCTGCCCGCGTACCGGTCGGCGACGGCCCGTGCCAGGCCGAGCAGCTCCTCGCTGAGCACGGGCTCGGGCGACACGACCTGGGCGAGCGCGGCGAGCGGTCCCGCGTAGTCGGACTCGGCCCGGCGCTCTATCAGGTACCCGTCGATGAGCCCGCCGCCCTCGCGCCGTCCCTCGCGCACCCGGTGCCGTCCGGCTCCGAACCGCACGCGCACCCGCACCCCGGGCCGCGCGTCGGCATCCAGTTCGGCGGGCACGGCGTAGTCGAAGTAACGGTCGAGGTGCAGTGCGCCCTTGTCGACCAGTACGCGCGCCACGGGCAGTTCCCCGGCGAGCGCGGCACCGCGCCAGGTGCGCGGCTTGGCCCGCGGCTCCTTCGCCTTGCGCACGCTCTCCCGGATGAGCGCAAGCTGTTCCGGCGGCGCCCCCTCGGCCCCGCCGTCCCCCGTCCCGTTCTCGCTGCTCACGCTTGCATTCTTACCAAACGGGACCGACAACCGACGGCGAGCGAGGCCCGGACCCTCATGGGGTCCGGGCCTCGCTCAGGTCTCGCGGCGGACGGGGTCCTGCGGCCCCGGTCCTACAGCCCCGCCGCCTCGCGCAGCGCGTCCACGCGGTCGGTGCGCTCCCAGGTGAAGTCGGGCAGCTCGCGGCCGAAGTGGCCGTAGGCGGCGGTCTGGGCGTAGATCGGGCGAAGCAGGTCGAGGTCGCGGATGATGGCGGCCGGACGCAGGTCGAAGACCTGGTCGATCGCCTTCTCGATCTTCTCGGGCTCCACCTTGTGGGTGCCGAAGGTCTCCACGAACAGGCCCACCGGCTCGGCCTTGCCGATCGCGTAGGCGACCTGGACCTCGCAGCGGGAGGCCAGGCCCGCCGCCACCACGTTCTTGGCGACCCAGCGCATCGCGTACGCGGCCGAGCGGTCCACCTTGGACGGGTCCTTGCCGGAGAAGGCGCCACCGCCGTGGCGGGCCATACCGCCGTAGGTGTCGATGATGATCTTGCGACCGGTCAGTCCGGCGTCGCCCATCGGGCCGCCGATCTCGAACCGGCCGGTGGGGTTGACCAGCAGCCGGTAGCCCTCGGTGTCCAGCTTGATGCCGTCGTCCAGCAGCGCCTTCAGCTCCGGCTCGACGACGAACTCGCGGATGTCGGGCGCCAGCAGCGAGTCCAGGTCGATGTCGGAGGCGTGCTGCGAGGAGACGACCACGGTGTCCAGGCGGACCGCCTTGTCGCCGTCGTACTCGATGGTGACCTGGGTCTTTCCGTCCGGGCGCAGGTAGGGGATCGTGCCGTTCTTGCGCACGTCCGACAGGCGCTTGGACAGCCGGTGCGCCAGGAAGATCGGCAGCGGCATCAGCGTCGGGGTCTCGTCGGAGGCGTAGCCGAACATCAGGCCCTGGTCGCCCGCGCCCTGCCGGTCCAGCTCGTCGAAGTCGTCGCCCTCGGCTCCGCCCTCGACCCGCGACTCGTACGCCGTGTCCACGCCCTGTGCGATGTCCGGGGACTGCGCGCCGATCGAGACGGACACGCCGCAGGAGGCGCCGTCGAAGCCCTTCTTGGAGGAGTCGTAGCCGATCTCGAGGATCTTGTCTCGGACCAGGGTCGCGATGTCCGCGTAGGTCTTGGTCGTGACCTCACCGGCCACGTGCACCAGGCCGGTGGTGATCAGTGTCTCCACGGCGACCCGGGAGGTCGGGTCCTCGCGCAGAAGCGCGTCGAGAATGGTGTCGCTGATCTGGTCAGCGATCTTGTCGGGGTGACCCTCGGTCACGGACTCCGAGGTGAAGAGGCGACGGGACACAACGCTCCCTGGGGTTGCAGCGGCTGCTGGCTGATCATTGGCGGACGGGCACGGGGCTGCGCCCGGCGTCGTCCGAGAACAGTTTATCGGTCGCGCTCGGCCACCGGCCCACCTGTCTCGCCTCTCGGGAGCGCTGTGACCTGCGGCACGGGCATTCTGCCCAAGCCCGGCGACCTTGACCAGAGTCGCCACGCGCCGGGCTTCGACGTTCGAGGGGGCCGGCCGGGCGGGGGCAGGGGGCGCTCAGCCCAGCCGGGCGGCCACCAGGTCCCACACGGTGTCGGCCAGCGCCTCCTTCGGACCGTGCGGCACGGGGGTCTCGCCGCCGTCGGCGGCCAGCACCACGGCCTCGTTCTCCTCCGCGCCGAAGGTCCTGCGCTCCCCCACCTCGTTGACCACGAGCAGGTCGCAGCCCTTGCGCGCGAGCTTCTTGCGCCCGTTGGCGAGGACGTCGTCGGTCTCGGCGGCGAAGCCCACGATCACCTGTCCGGGCCGCGCCCGTTCGGCTGATATCTCCGCGAGGATGTCCGGATTGCGTACCAGCGCGATGGGCGCGGGGTCCTCGCCGTCCTTCTTCTTGATCTTGCCGGCCGCGTAGGCCGCGGGGCGGAAGTCGGCGACCGCTGCGGCCATGACCACCGCGTCGGCGTCCGCGGCGGCCTTCAGCACCGCCTCCCGCAACTGCACGGCCGTGCCGACCCGGACCAGGTCCACGCCCGCCGGGTCCGGCAGGGCGGTGTTGGCGGCGACGAGCGTGACCCGGGCCCCGCGGGCCGCCGCCGTCCGCGCGAGGGCGTAGCCCTGCTTGCCGGAGGAACGGTTGCCGAGGAAACGGACGGGGTCGAGGGGCTCGCGGGTGCCGCCGGCGCTGACGACGACGTGCCGCCCGGCGAGGTCGGGCTCGGTCGCGCCCCGCGCGAGCACTCGGCGGCAGACCTCGAAGATCTCCGCCGGGTCGGGCAGCCGGCCCTTTCCGGTGTCGACGCCGGTCAGCCGGCCGACCGCCGGTTCGACGACGACGGCGCCGCGGCGGCGCAGCGTCGCCACGTTGTCCTGGGTGGCCGGGTGCTCCCACATCTCGGTGTGCATCGCGGGGGCGAAGACCACTGGGCAGCGGGCGGTGAGCAGGGTGTTGGTCAGCAGGTCGTCGGCGAGGCCGTGGGCGGCCCTGGCGAGCATGTCGGCGGTGGCGGGGGCGACGACCACCAGGTCGGCCTGCTGCCCGATGCGGACGTGCGGGACCTCGTGGACGTCGTCCCAGACCTCGGTGGAGACGGGGTGGCCGGACAGGGCGGACCAGGTCGCGGCGCCGACGAAGTGCAGCGCGGAGGCGGTCGGCACCACACGCACGTCGTGACCCGACTCGGTCAGCCTGCGCAGCAGCTCGCACGCCTTGTAGGCGGCGATGCCGCCACCGACCCCCAGAACGACCTTGGGCTTGCTCACCGGGCCTCCCCGCACTCGACAACCGGCACGCCGCGGCTCGTCGGCGTACGCGTCCATGCTGCATCATCGCGGGATCGGCTCCCGCACCCCCCGAGCACACCACAGGCCCGGCAGTCGCGCTGCCGGGCCTGTGGAAAAACCTACTGCGATCCGCAGATATGAAGAACCGCAGAAATTACTGACCCGGGCCCTCGATGGCCTCGGACGTCAGCAGACCCGCGTTGATCTCGCGCAGGGCGATGGAGAGCGGCTTCTCGTGGACGTGGGTGTCGACGAGCGGACCGACGTACTCGAGGAGGCCCTCGCCGAGCTGCGAGTAGTACGCGTTGATCTGGCGGGCCCGCTTGGCCGCGTAGATCACGAGGCTGTACTTCGAGTCGGTGGCCTCGAGGAGCTCGTCGATCGGCGGGTTGATGATGCCCTCGGGCGCGGAGATGGAAGAGGACACGCTCTACCTTCCGATGGATGGGAAAGAATCAGTCGGTGCGACCGTCACGGTCACTGTCACGATCACACAACGTCCATCAAGGCTAGCAGCTCGCGAGCCACGTCCTTGACGGAGGTGTTGACCAGGGTCTCGTCGAACTCCGGCTCGGCCGCGAGTTCGACCTTCGCCGCCTCCAGCCGCCGTTCGATGACCTCGGGCGGCTCGGTCCCCCGCCCGGTGAGCCTGCGCACGAGCTCCTCCCAGGAGGGAGGAGCCAGGAACACCAGCCGCCCCTCGGCCATGGACTCGCGGACCTGCCGGGCGCCCTGGAGGTCGATCTCCAGCAGCACCGGCACACCCGACTCCAGGTGCTCCAGCACGGCGGCGCGCGGCGTGCCGTAGCGGTTGCCCGCGAACTCGGCCCACTCCAGCAGCTCGCCGTTGGCGATCATCTTGTCCATCTCCTCGTCGGTGACGAAGAAGTAGTGGACGCCGTGCTGCTCACCGGGGCGGGGCTTGCGGGTCGTCGCGGACACCGACAGCCAGACCTCGGGGTGTTCCTTGCGCATATGGGCGACGACCGTGCTCTTGCCGACCCCTGAGGGGCCGGAGAGCACGGTCAGCCGCGGACGTGCGTCCGGGGGTACGGGGGTCGCGCCCCGGGGTGTTACAGCCATGCGCCGATTATTCCAGCAATCGCACGGTGCCCGGGACTCCGGCCCCAAGCCCCCGGATTCAGGAGCCGGTGCTGCCGAACTCGCGCTCCAGGGAGGCGATCTGGTTGGACCCGAGGCCGCGCACGCGACGGCTCTCGGAGATGCCGAGCCGCTCCATGATCTGCTTGGCGCGGACCTTGCCCACGCCCGGCAGGGACTCAAGAAGGGCGGAGACCTTCATCTTGCCGATGACGTCGTTCTCCTGGCCCTGCTTGATGACCTCGTGCAGGGAGGCGCCGGAGTGCTTGAGTCGATTCTTGACCTCGGCCCGCTCCCGGCGAGCCGCGGCGGCCTTTTCGAGCGCGGCTGCGCGCTGTTCAGGGGTTAGGGGCGGAAGAGCCACGCCTACGTCACCTCGGATGTCGAACTGTCGGATACGGACCGGTGAGGAACCTAGTCGCCCCACACCTGGGGAGCTGCGAGCAACACGCTTGCCCGTTCTCCCCCACTACCTGGAGGGCGTGGGAGGCGCCCCCACTCGACGGAGACTAGCGGTCCCGTCCGCCAGAGTCAGCGAGAACAGCGGAAAAGTCCTGGTCAGCCTCCGCCAGGCCGGGCATTTAGGACATAATGCCCTGGATTTGAGGATGTATCCAGACTCAGGCGGGCCCCGGGCCGCCCTCCCGGTGACTCAGCCGCCGGTCACCGCGGTCCTGATCTCCTCCGCGAAGCGCTCCGCGGCGCCGCGCAGCGCCCCCACCTCGGGACCGTGACGCAGAACACCCCGGCTGACGCTCGGGACCACGTTGCGCACCGCGGAGCCGAACACCCGCGGAAGGTCGGCCGGCGTCGCTCCCTGCGCACCGATCCCCGGCGCGAGCAGCGGCCCGCCCATGTCCAGGTCGTACGACGACAGGTCGCCCAGCGTGGCCCCCACCACCGCGCCGAAGGAGCCGAGCGGGGCCTGCCCCGCGTTCTCCTCGGCGAGGTGCGCGAGCACGGTCGCGGCGACGGAGCGGCCGTCGGGCCGCACGGCGTGCTGGACCTCGGCGCCCTCCGGGTTGGAGGTCAGGGCCAGCACGAACAGGCCCGCGCCGCTCTCCCGCGCCAGGTCGACCGCGGGCCTCAGCGACCCGTAGCCGAGGTACGGCGAGACGGTGAGCGCGTCCGAGAACAGCGGCGCGTCCTTGCGCAGGAACGACTCGGCGTAGGCGGCCATGGTCGAGCCGATGTCGCCGCGCTTGGCGTCCATGACGACCAGCGCACCGGCCGCCCTGGCCTCCTCGACCGACTTCTCCAGGACGGCGAGGCCGCGCGAGCCGAAACGCTCGTAGAAGGCGCTCTGCGGCTTCAGGGCGGCCACCCGGTCGGCCAGCGCCTCCACCACGGTGCGGCTGAACCGCTCCAGACCGGCCACGTCGTCGTTCAGGCCCCACTCGGCGAGCAGCGAGGCGTGCGGGTCGATGCCGACGCACAGCGGGCCGCGCTCGTCCATGGCACGGCGCAGACGCGCGCCGAAGTTTTCCATCGGGCTCATGCCGTCTCCCCTGCCTTCCTTACGTCGGCGCCGACCGCGTCGGCGAGGGTGGCGTACGGGCTGGTCCGCAGGCGTGCGGCAAGCCCCTTGTGGATCGCGCGGCTCCAGAAGGGCCCCTGGTAGACGAAGGCGCTGTAGCCCTGGACCAGGGTGGCGCCGGCCAGGATGCGCCGCCAGGCGTCCTCGGCGTTCTCGATGCCGCCGACGCCGACCAGGGTGATGCGGTCGCCCACGCGCGCGTAGAGGCGGCGCAGCACCTCCAGGGAGCGCGCCTTCAGCGGCGCGCCCGAGAGCCCGCCGGTCTCCTTCACCAGCGAGGACGCGGACGTCAGCCCGAGTCCCTCGCGCGCGATGGTGGTGTTGGTGGCGATGATCCCGTCCAGGCCCAGTTCCACGGCGAGGTCGGCGACGGCGTCGACGTCCTCGTCGGCGAGGTCCGGCGCGATCTTCACCAGCAGCGGCACCCGGCGCCCCGGCACGACCCGGTCGGCGGCCTCGCGCACGGCGGCAAGGAGCGGGCGCAGCGCCTCGGTGGCCTGGAGGTCGCGCAGTCCGGGTGTGTTCGGTGACGAGACGTTGACGACCAGGTAGTCGGCGTACGGGGCCAGCCGCTCGGCGGACTTCACGTAGTCGCCGACGGCCTCCTCCTCCGGGACGACCTTGGTCTTGCCGATGTTGACGCCCACGACGGTCCTGAACACGGGCGTGCGCGAGGCCAGGCGCGCCGCGACGGCGAGCGAGCCCTCGTTGTTGAAGCCCATGCGGTTGATCAGCGCGCGGTCCGCGACCAGCCGGAAGAGCCGCTTCCTGGGGTTGCCGGGCTGCGGCTCCCCCGTGACCGTGCCGATCTCGACGTGGTCGAAGCCGAGCATCGACATCCCGTCGATCGCCACGGCGTTCTTGTCGAAGCCGGCGGCGAGCCCGAAGGGGCCGTGCATCCGCAGCCCGAGGGCCTCGGTGCGCAGTTCCCTGTGGCGGGGGGCGAGCACGGCGGCCGCGAAGGTGCGCAGCACCGGGACACGGGCGGCGAGCCGGATCCAGCGGAAGGCCAGGTGGTGCGCCTGTTCCGGGTCCATCCGCTGGAAGAACAGACGGAAGAAGAGCTTGTACATCACTGAGTCCTCGGGTGTCCTCGGGGCCTCATGGGTCCCCATGGGTCCTCGTGCGAAGGGGGACACCGTTTCCGGTGTCCCCCTCGGGGCCGCTAGTCGCGGGTCGCGGTCAGGAATCCCGCGTGTTCCTGGAGGGAACGGACACCCACCTCGCCGCGGTGGAGGGCGTCGATGCCCTGGACCGCCGCGGCCAGCGCCTGGACCGTCGTCAGGCACGGCACGGAGCGCGCCACGGCCGCGGTACGGATCTCGTAGCCGTCCAGGCGGCCGCCGGTGCCGTACGGGGTGTTGACGATGAGGTCGACCTCGCCGTCGTGGATGAGCTGGACGATGGTCCGCTCGCCGTTCGACCCGGCGCCCTGGGACTGCTTGCGCACGACCGTGGCGTTGATGCCGTTGCGCTTGAGCACCTCGGCCGTGCCGGAGGTGGCGAGCAGTTCGAAGCCGTGGGCGACCAGCTCACGGGCCGGGAAGATCATCGACCGCTTGTCCCGGTTGGCGACCGAGATGAAGGCTCGGCCCTTGGTCGGCAGCGGACCGTAGGCCGCCGACTGCGACTTGGCGTACGCGGTGCCGAAGACGGAGTCGATGCCCATGACCTCGCCGGTGGAGCGCATCTCGGGGCCGAGGACCGTGTCCACACCGCGTCCGGAGGTGTCCCGGAAGCGGCTCCAGGGCAGCACGGCCTCCTTGACGGAGATCGGCGCGTCCAGCGGCAGCGTGCCGCCGTCGCCGTTCTTCGGCAGCAGCCCCTCCTCGCGCAGTTCGGCGATGGTCGCGCCCAGCGAGATGCGGGCGGCGGCCTTGGCGAGCGGCACGGCGGTCGCCTTGGAGGTGAAGGGGACCGTACGGGAGGCGCGCGGGTTGGCCTCGAGGACGTAGAGGATGTCGCCGGACAGCGCGAACTGGATGTTGATCAGGCCGCGCACCCCGACACCGCGCGCGATGGCCTCGGTGGAGGCTCGCAGCCGCTTGATGTCGAACCCGCCGAGCGTGATCGGCGGCAGCGCGCACGCCGAGTCGCCGGAGTGGATGCCGGCCTCCTCGATGTGCTCCATGACGCCGCCCAGGTACAGCTCCCCGCCGTCGTAGAGGGCGTCGACGTCGATCTCTATGGCGTCGTCGAGGAACCGGTCGACGAGCACCGGGCGGGAGGGGCTGATCTCCGTCGACTCGGCGATGTACGCCTCAAGGCGCGCCTCGTCGTACACGATCTCCATGCCGCGGCCGCCCAGGACGTAGGACGGGCGGACCAGGACCGGGTAGCCGATCTCGTCGGCGATCGTCTTGGCCCGGGCGAAGGTGGTCGCGGTGCCGTGCTTGGGGGCCGGCAGGCCCGCCTCGGCCAGCACCTGGCCGAAGGCGCCCCGGTCCTCGGCCGCGTGGATCGCCTCGGGCGGGGTGCCGACGATCGGCACGCCGTTGTCCTTCAGGGCCTGTGCCAGGCCCAGTGGGGTCTGGCCGCCGAGCTGGACGACGACACCGGCGATGGGGCCGGCCTGCCGCTCCGCGTGGACGATCTCCAGGACGTCCTCCAGGGTCAGCGGCTCGAAGTAGAGCCGGTCGGAGGTGTCGTAGTCGGTGGAGACGGTCTCCGGGTTGCAGTTGACCATCACGGTCTCGTACCCGGCGTCGTGCAGCGCGAAGGAGGCGTGCACGCAGGAGTAGTCGAACTCGATGCCCTGGCCGATGCGGTTGGGGCCGGAGCCCAGGATGATCACCGCGGGCCTCTCGCGCGGGGCGACCTCGTTCTCCTCGTCGTAGGAGGAGTAGAAGTACGGCGTCCGCGCGGCGAACTCGGCGGCGCAGGTGTCGACCGTCTTGTAGACCGGGCGGATGCCGAGCGCGTGCCGCACCTCGCGGACCACGTCCTCGCGCAGGCCCCGGATCTCGCCGATCTGCTGGTCGGAGAAGCCGTGCCGCTTGGCCTCGGCGAGGAGTTCGGCGGTGAGCTCGGGCGCGTCGGCCAGCTCGTCGGCGATCTCCTTGATCAGGAACAGCTGGTCGACGAACCACGGGTCGATCTTCGTGGCGTCGAAGACCTCCTCGGCCGTGGCGCCCGCGCGGATGGCCTGCATCACCGCGTTGATCCGGCCGTCGGTCGGGCGGACGGCCTCGCGCAGCCGTTCGTGCCGGTCGCCGGGGTCGCCGACGAACGTGAACCGGCTGCCCTTCTTCTCCAGCGAGCGCAGGGCCTTCTGGAGGGCCTCGGTGAAGTTGCGGCCGATGGCCATGGCCTCGCCGACCGACTTCATGGTGGTGGTCAGCGTGGAGTCGGCCTGCGGGAACTTCTCGAAGGCGAACCGGGGCGCCTTGACGACCACGTAGTCGAGGGTCGGCTCGAAGGAGGCCGGGGTCTCCCGCGTGATGTCGTTGGGGATCTCGTCGAGGGTGTAGCCGACGGCGAGCTTGGCGGCGATCTTGGCGATGGGGAAGCCGGTCGCCTTGGAGGCGAGCGCGGAGGAGCGCGACACACGCGGGTTCATCTCGATGACGATGACCCGGCCGTCCTCGGGGTTCACCGCGAACTGGATGTTGCAGCCGCCGGTGTCGACGCCGACCTCGCGGATGACGGCGATGCCGATGTCCCGCAGGATCTGGTACTCGCGGTCGGTGAGCGTCATCGCCGGGGCGACCGTGATGGAGTCGCCGGTGTGCACGCCCATCGGGTCGAAGTTCTCGATGGAGCAGACGACCACGACGTTGTCGTGCTTGTCGCGCATCAGCTCCAGCTCGTACTCCTTCCAGCCGAGGATGGACTCCTCCAGGAGCACCTCGGTGGTCGGCGAGAGAGTCAGGCCCTGTCCGGCGATGCGGCGCAGTTCCTCCTCGTCGTGCGCGAAGCCGGAGCCGGCGCCGCCCATGGTGAAGGAGGGGCGGACCACGACCGGGTAGCCGCCGAGCTCGTCGACGCCGGCCAGGACCTCGTCCATGGTGTGGCAGATCACGGAGCGGGCGGACTCGCCGTGCCCGGTCTTGCGCCGGACGGCCTCCACGACCTCCTTGAACTGGTCGCGGTCCTCGCCCTTGTGGATGGCCTCGACGTTGGCGCCGATCAGCTCGACGCCGAACTTCTCCAGGACGCCGTTCTGGTGCAGCGAGATGGCGGTGTTGAGCGCGGTCTGGCCACCCAGGGTGGGCAGCAGGGCGTCGGGGCGCTCCTTGGCGATGATCTTCTCGACGAATTCCGGGGTGATCGGCTCGACGTAGGTGGCGTCGGCGATCTCCGGATCGGTCATGATCGTCGCGGGGTTGGAGTTGACGAGGACGACCCGGAGGCCCTCGGCCTTCAGGACGCGGCACGCCTGGGTGCCGGAGTAGTCGAACTCGGCGGCCTGGCCGATGACGATCGGGCCGGAGCCGATGACCAGGACGGACTGGATATCGGTGCGCTTAGGCACGCTGGCCCTCCATCAGGGAGACGAAGCGGTCGAACAGGTAGGCGGCGTCGTGGGGTCCCGCGGCCGCTTCGGGGTGGTACTGGACGCTGAAGGCCGGCTTGTCGAGCAGTTGGAGGCCTTCCACCACGTTGTCATTGAGGCAGACGTGGGAGACCTCGACACGGCCGAAGGGGGTGTCGGAGACACCGTCGGTGGGGGCCTCGACGGCGAAGCCGTGGTTGTGCGCGGTGACCTCGACCTTGCCGGTCGTACGGTCCTGCACCGGCTGGTTGATGCCGCGGTGGCCGTACTTCAGCTTGTAGGTGCCGAAGCCCAGCGCGCGGCCGAGGATCTGGTTGCCGAAGCAGATGCCGAACAGCGGCGTGCCGCGCTCCAGGACGCCTTGCATGACGGAGACGGCGTGGTCGGCGGTGGCCGGGTCGCCGGGGCCGTTGGAGAAGAACACGCCGTCGGGCTCGACCGCGTACACGTCCTCGACGGTGGCGGTGGCGGGCAGCACGTGCACCTCGATGCCGCGTTCGGCCATGCGGTGCGGGGTCATGCCCTTGATGCCGAGGTCGACCGCGGCGACGGTGAACTTCTTGTCGCCGATCGCGGGGACCACGTACGCCTCCTCGGTGGCCACCTCGGCGGACAGGTCCGCGCCCTCCATCCGGGGCGACTCGAGGACCCGGGCCAGCAGCTTGGCGTCGTCCTGGACGGCCGGGCCGCTGAAGACGCCGACGCGCATGGCGCCGCGCTCGCGCAGGTGGCGGGTGAGGGCGCGGGTGTCGATGCCGCTGATGCCGACGACGCCCTGCGCGGCGAGCTCCTCGTCCAGGGTGCGCTGGGCACGCCAGTTGGAGGGCCGGCGCGCGGGGTCGCGCACGACGTAGCCGGAGACCCAGATCCGCTTCGACTCGGGGTCCTCGTCGTTGACGCCGGTGTTGCCGACGTGCGGGGCGGTCATGACGACGACCTGGCGGTGGTACGACGGGTCGGTGAGCGTCTCCTGGTAGCCGGTCATCCCGGTGGAGAACACGGCCTCGCCGAACGTCTCCCCCACGGCCCCGTAGGCACGGCCGCGGAAGATCCGGCCGTCCTCCAGGACGAGTACGGCGGGAACCCTCGAGGTTCCCCTGGTGGAGGTGGTCATCGTTCGGCGCCTTCCGTGCTGTTCTTCGCGATCATGGAGTTGAGGGCCTCGACCCATTCGGTGTGCTCGGCCGCCCGGTCGGAGCGGAACCCGGAGTCGATCAGGCGATCGCCGTGCTCCCAGGTCACGACGAGCAGCCCGCCCTCGGTGAGCACCTTGCCGGCGATGCCCTTGTCGAGCCGGGCCCCGCGCAGCCGCTCGGCCGGGACGAAGAAGTCGCTCGCTCCGGGGCGCACCACGTCCAGGCCCGCGCCGGTCAGGGTCAGCTCGGCGCGGCTGCGGGTGCCCAGGCCGCGCGCCACGATGCGGTCCAGCCACTGTCCGGCGGTGGTGGATCCGTGGTAGCGGCCGGTCATCGTCAGTTTCGCCGGACCGGGCTCCTCGGGCGTGCTCGGCAGCTCGGGCAGGTCGCCCTGGAGGGTGGCGCGCCACTTCCAGCCCTCGCGCATCAGCCAGTAGACGAGGGCGATGAACAGGACGAGGCCGATCAGCCAGCCGATACGGGCGGCCCAGTCGGTGACCTCGGCCGATTTCCCTTCCGTGGCGATTTCGGTCGCGAGCCCGGCTGCGAGCAGAGGTGCAGGTGTCACGTGAGCTTCCCGTCGACGAGCGTGGCCTTGCCCCGGAGCCACGTGTGGGTGACACGGCCCGGCAGCTCACGTCCCTCGTACGGGGTGTTCCTGCTGCGCGAGGCGAAGCCCGCGGGGTCCACCTGCCCACGGTATGCCGTGTCGACCAGCGTGAGGTTGGCGGGCTCACCTGCCGAGACGGGGCGGCCGTGGCCGGCGGCCCGCCCGATCCGGGCCGGCGCGAAGGACATGCGGTCGGCGATGCCCGCCCAGTCCAGCAGGCCGGTGTCGACCATGGTCTCCTGGAGCACCGACAGGGCGGTCTCCAGGCCGACCATGCCCATGGCGGCCGCGGCCCACTCGCAGTCCTTGTCCTCGTGCGGGTGCGGGGCGTGGTCGGTGGCGACGATGTCGATCGTGCCGTCGGCGAGCGCCTCGCGCAGGGCGTGCACGTCCCGCTCGGTGCGCAGCGGCGGGTTGACCTTGTAGACCGGGTTGTAGGTGCGCACCAGCTCGTCGGTGAGGAGCAGGTGATGCGGGGTGACCTCGGCGGTGACCTGGATACCGCGGGACTTGGCCCAGCGGACGATCTCGACGCTGCCCGCGGTCGACAGGTGGCAGATGTGGACGCGCGAGCCGACGTGCTCGGCGAGCAGGACGTCGCGGGCGATGACCGACTCCTCGGCGACGGCCGGCCAGCCGCCCAGGCCCAGTTCGGCGGAGACGACGCCCTCGTTCATCTGGGCGCCCTCGGTCAGCCGCGGCTCCTGGGCGTGCTGGGCGACGACGCCGCCGAAGGCCTTCACGTACTCCAGCGCCCGGCGCATGATCACCGCGTCGTCGACGCACTTGCCGTCGTCGGAGAAGACGGTGACCCCGGCGGCCGACTCGTGCATGGCGCCGAGTTCGGCGAGCTTCCTGCCCTCCAGGCCGACCGTGACGGCGCCGATGGGCTGCACGTCGCAGTAGCCGTGCTCCCGGCCCAGACGCCAGACCTGCTCGACGACGCCGGCGGTGTCGGCCACGGGGAACGTGTTGGCCATGGCGAACACGGCGGTGTAGCCGCCGGAGGCGGCCGCGCGGGTGCCGGTCAGGACGGTCTCGGAGTCCTCCCGGCCCGGCTCGCGCAGATGGGTGTGCAGGTCGACCAGGCCCGGCAGCAGCACCTTGCCGTCGGCCTCGACGATCTCCGCGCCCTCGTCGGACAGCCCGGTGCCGACCGCCTCGACGGCCTCGCCGTCGATCAGGACGTCCTGCGGCGCGCCGCCGAGCACCCTGGCACCACGGATCAGGATCTTGCTCATGTCTCTTACTTCTCCTCGGTGGTGCGGGCTTGGGCGGCGGGTTCCATGCCGCCGAGCAGCAGGTACAGCACGGCCATGCGGATGGAGACGCCGTTGGTGACCTGCTCGACGGCGGTGCAGCGGGCGGAGTCGGCGACCTCGGCGGTGATCTCCATGCCGCGGACCATCGGACCGGGGTGCATCACTATGGCGTGCTCGGGCATCCTCGCCATCCGCTCGCCGTCCAGCCCGTAGCGCCGCGAGTACTCGCGCTCGGTCGGGAAGAAGGCGGCGTGCATCCGCTCGCGCTGCACGCGGAGCATCATCACCGCGTCGGACTTGGGCAGTGTGGCGTCGAGGTCGTAGGAGACCTCGCAGGGCCAGGACTCGACGCCGACCGGCAGCAGGGTCGGCGGGGCGACCAGGGTGACGTCGGCGCCGAGGGTGTGCAGCAGGTCGACGTTGGACCGGGCCACCCGGCTGTGCAGCACGTCGCCGACGAGGGTGACGCGCCTGCCGGACAGGTCCTGGCCGAGGCCCGCGTCCCTGCCGACCAGCCGGCGGCGCAGGGTGAAGGCGTCGAGCAGGGCCTGAGTGGGGTGCTGGTGGGTGCCGTCGCCGGCGTTGATGACGGCGGCGTCGATCCAGCCGGAGTTGGCCAGCCGGTACGGGGCCCCGGAGGCGCCGTGCCGGATGACCACGGCGTCGACGCCCATGGCCTCCAGAGTCTGGGCGGTGTCCTTCAGGGACTCGCCCTTGGACACCGAGGATCCCTTGGCGGTGAAGTTGATGACGTCCGCGGACAGCCGCTTCTCCGCGGCCTCGAAGGAGATCCGGGTGCGGGTGGAGTCCTCGAAGAAGAGGTTGACGACGGTGCGGCCGCGCAGGGTCGGCAGTTTCTTGATCGGCCGGTCGGCGACCCGGGCCATCTCCTCGGCGGTGTCGAGGATCAGGACGGCGTCGTCGCGGGTGAGGTCGGCGGCCGAGATGAGATGACGCTGCATCTGTCAGGCTCCGTAAGGCGGTTCATTCGGGAGAATTGGGGCAGACGGGCGCGTGCGAGGGCACACGCGCGGGGCGTACGGCGATGCGTACGCGCGCGTGTTACGGCTGGTCGCCCTGGGCGGCCGGCTTGGCGCCGAGCAGCACGGTGTCGCGACCGTCCTCCTCGGTGAGCAGGACCTTGACCGTCTCCCGCAGCGACGTGGGGAGGTTCTTGCCGACGTAGTCGGCGCGGATCGGCAGTTCGCGGTGGCCGCGGTCGACGAGGACGGCGAGCTGCACCGCGCGCGGGCGCCCGGTGTCGTTCAGGGCGTCGAGGGCGGCGCGGATGGTGCGGCCGGAGAAGAGTACGTCGTCGACGAGGACGACCAGGCGGCCGTCGATGCCGTCACCGGGGATCTCGGTGCGGGCCAGCGCACGCGGGGGCTGCATGCGCAGGTCGTCGCGGTACATGGTGATGTCGAGCGAGCCGCAGGGGACCTTGCGCTCGGTGATCTGCTCGAGTTTGACGGCGAGCCGCTGGGCGAGGAAGACGCCCCGGGTCGGAATGCCGAGGAGCACCACGTCGTCGGCGCCCTTGGCGCGCTCGACGATCTCGTGGGCGATGCGGGTCAGCACCCGCTCGATGTCGGGGCCCTCGAGAACGGGCCGGGCACCGGAGGCTTGCGCGGTTTCGTGCGAGTCCATAAGAAACGGACCTCCTTCTCCGCCTCACGGGACGGACCTTAAAGGACGTCGGAATTGCGCCATACACGCTACCAGGTGCCGGAGGCCTCCCCGATCACCCCCTTGGCGCAACGGGCCGCGGTTACCACGGAAGCAGCGCTGCGGACCATTCGGCTTGACGCGGCAGAGTAACGCTGCGTAACCTCACAGTGAGTTACCAGCCGCGCGGCGTGGCACCCGAGCCAGTCGCGTCGACACAGTGTCCGGGGAGCCATATGTCCAGCGAATACGCCAAACAGCTCGGGGCCAAGCTCCGGGCGATCCGCACCCAGCAGGGCCTTTCCCTCCACGGTGTCGAGGAGAAGAGCCAGGGACGCTGGAAGGCGGTCGTGGTCGGTTCGTACGAGCGCGGCGACCGTGCCGTGACCGTGCAGCGCCTCGCCGAGCTGGCGGATTTCTACGGTGTCCCCGTGCAGGAGCTGCTGCCCGGCACCACCCCGGGCGGCGCCGCCGAGCCCCCGCCGAAGCTGGTCCTGGACCTGGAGCGGCTGGCCACGGTGCCGGCCGAGAAGGCGGGCCCGCTCCAGCGGTACGCGGCGACGATCCAGTCCCAGCGCGGCGACTACAACGGCAAGGTGCTCTCCATCCGCCAGGACGACCTGCGCACACTCGCCGTCATCTACGACCAGTCGCCCTCGGTCCTCACCGAGCAGCTGATCAGCTGGGGCGTGCTGGACGCGGACGCGCGCCGCGCGGTGGCGTCCCACGAGGAGAGCTGACCGCTCGGCAGACCTAGCAGAAACGTGCCGCCGGGGTGGCCGGAACCGTTTGGTTCCGGCCACCCCGGCGGCTTTTCCGCAGCCCTGAAGGGGCGGACGCGGACCTGGCGGAGTGGGTGTGGTCCGGTGGACCCGGGGGCGTGCACACGGACGCCGAGGGGCCCGCAGCAGTCGTGCTGCGGGCCCCTGCGAGTCCGTGCGGGCACCGGCTGCAGGCCGGGCCCCTCTCACACCTGGTCGCGACGGAGGGAGGGCTTGAGCTCCTTCAGACGGCCCAGCAGGCCGTTGACGAACGAGGGCGACTCGTCCGTCGAGAACTCCTTCGCCAGCTGCACCATCTCGTCCAGCACGACGGCGTCCGGGGTCTCGTCGGCCCAGATCAGCTCGTACGCGCCGAGCCGCAGGATGTTGCGGTCGACGACCGGCATGCGGTCGAGCGTCCAGCCGACCGCGTACTGCGCGATGAGTTCGTCGATCCGGGTCGCGTGCTCCGCGTAGCCCTCGACGAGCTGCATCGTGTACTCGCTCACCGGTGGCTGCCGGGTGTCGGTCCGGGAGAGCCGGATCCAGTCAGCGAGGACCGTCAGGACGTCGGCGCCGCGCTGGTCACCCTCGAAGAGGATCTGGAAGGCACGCTTGCGGGCCGTATTGCGGGCGGCCACGGTTAGCTGTTCACCCGGCCGAGGTAGTCGCTCGTACGGGTGTCGACCTTGATCTTCTCACCGGTGGTGATGAAGAGCGGGACCTGGATCTGGTGGCCGGTCTCCAGGGTGGCGGGCTTGGTGCCACCGGTGGAGCGGTCGCCCTGGACGCCCGGCTCGGTCTCGGCGACGGTCAGCTCGACGGCGGCCGGCAGCTCGACGAAGAGCACCTCGCCCTCGTGCTGGGCGACGGTGGCCTCGAAGCCCTCGATGAGGAAGTTGGCGGTGTCGCCGACGACCTTGCGCTCGATGTGCAGCTGGTCGTAGGTCTCCATGTCCATGAAGACGAAGTAGTCGCCGTCCATGTAGGAGAACTGCATGTCACGCTTGTCGACGG
The DNA here is from genome assembly GCF_053601495.1 of Streptomyces sp. NPDC004721. Lineage (NCBI taxonomy): Bacteria > Bacillati > Actinomycetota > Actinomycetes > Kitasatosporales > Streptomycetaceae > Streptomyces > Streptomyces sp. NPDC004721. Next base: position 48,594 of record NZ_JBSGBZ010000029.1, on the reverse strand, counting down.
TGGCCGTTTCGACCTTGACGCCGGCGTTGAACGTCTTGTCGACGGTCTTCCCGGAGAGCACGTTCTTGAGCTTGGTGCGCACGAAGGCCGGGCCCTTGCCGGGCTTGACGTGCTGGAACTCGACGACGGACCACAGCTGGCCGCCGTCGAGCTTGAGCACCATGCCGTTCTTGAGGTCGTTCGTGGAAGCCACGGTTGCGGAATCTCCTGGACTGACGTACGACCGGGGGCAGGCGCACAGCGCGAGGCTAGAGCGCGAGGAGCTCCTTGGTCGTGATGGTGAGTAGCTCGGGTCCGCCGTCCGCCTCGGGGCGCACGACGAGCGTGTCATCGATCCGGACACCGCCCCGGCCCGGGAGGTGGACCCCCGGTTCGACGGTGACCGGCACGCAAGCGTCCAGTTTACCCATGGCTGAAGGGGCCAGCTGCGGGTCCTCGTCGATTTCGAGTCCGACCCCGTGCCCGGTGAGGGGTTGCAGGCCCTCGGCGAACCCGGCCGAGTCCAGTACCTGGCGTGCGGCGCGGTCCACGTCGCGGTAGGCGGCGCCGGGCGCCAGGGCCTCCCGTCCAGCGCGCTGGGCTGCGAAGACGAGGTCGTAGAGCTGGATCTGCCAGTCCGCCGGAGACGTGCCGATCACGAAGGTGCGGCCGATCTCGCAGCGGTAGCCGCGGTAGGCGGCGCCCAGGCACACCGTGAGGAAGTCGCCCTCCTCGACCCGCCGGTCGGTGGGCCGGTGGCCGCGGCGGCCGGAGTTCGGGCCGGTGGCCACGGAGGTCGGGAAGGCGGGTCCGTCGGCGCCGTGGTCGACGAGCCGCCGCTCCAGCTCCAGGGCGAGATGGCGCTCGGTGCGGCCGACCAAGATGGACTCCAGCAGCTCGCCCAGGGCCTGGTCGGCGATCTCGGCGCCGATTCTCAGACAGGAGATCTCCTCCTCGTCCTTGACGACGCGGAGTTGCTCGACCGCGCCGCCCAGGTCGGCCAGGCGCAGCTGGGGCGCCACCGAGCCGAGGGCGCGATAGCGGGCCACCGTGAGGTGGTGCTCCTCCACGGCGAGCGAGTCGGCGCCCTGGGTCCGGGCGTGGTCGGCGGCGGCGACGGCCGCGTCGCCGCCGGGGGGTTGGGGCAGGACCTGTACCCGCAGCGCCTCGTCGGGGCGGTCCTCGCAGGGCCGGTCGTCCGGCGGGCTCTGGCACACCAGCAGGTCCTCGCGCCTTCCGAGAAGCAGGACGGCACCCTGCGGGGCCGCCCCCGCGAGGTACCGCACATTGGCGGGACGAGTCACCAGCGCCGCCGCGCTGCCGCCCGCGTTGCAGCGCTCCCTCAGCCGGGTCCGGCGGGCCGCGTACACCTCTGACATGAACCGAGCGTAAGAGTCATGGCTCAATATCGCCGTTCGAGAGGTCCGAGTGGGTCTGCCGGATCCCGGCTTCGTGGCGCCGGGGGCCGTGTCCGGCGGTCGGGCCGCCTGCCCGGGCCCGACAGGCGCGGCCGCGTCCTACCAGTTCGGAGGGCTGGCGATGGCGCGGGACAGGACCTCGTCCAGGACTCTGGCCGTGGCCGGGACGTCGAGTTGGGAGTTGTCGATGATGGGGAGGCCGGATCCGTACCAACCGGCCATGCGGCCGTGGATGCGGGCGACCTCCTCGTCGGTCAGCCGGCGGTTTCCGGATCGCTCGGCGTTGCGCTCCAGGACGATGTCCAGGCCGGGCAGCAGCACGACCGGGAGCAGGCCGGGGCCGACGTGGCGCTTCCAGCCGCCGAGCCCGACCACCGGGCGGTCGGGGAAGACGGCGTCGTCGAGGATGCACGAGATGCCGTTGGCGAGGAAGTTGCGGGCGGCGAAGCCGCAGGTGCGGCGGGCGAGGCGGTACTGCGCCTCGGAGTGGTCGTTCCAGCCCGACTGCGGGTCGGCGAAGCCGGAGCGGACCCACTCGCGGACGTCGTCGAGGCTGATGTGCGCGGTGGGCACGCGGCGGTGGTCGGCCCAGTACTTGGCGACGCTCGTCTTGCCGGCGCCCGCCGGCCCGATCAGCAGCACCGCCAGCGTGGTGGTCGTCGGGTCGGGCGCGGTCTGGGCCGGCGGCACGCTGGGCATGCCGACCGGACCGCCCGGCGGCAACCGGACATGGCCGGTGGCATCCGGCGCGGGCGGCGCGGCGGGCGGCGGCACCGCGGGGGCCGACTGATGGGGGCTCTGGGCGTGCGGATTCCGGGGGTGCGGCGCTGACGGGGGCGGCCCTTGAGGATGCGGGCTCTGGGGGTGCGGCGCCGACGGGGGCGAGCCCTGAGGATGCGGTGCTGACGGACGCGGGCCCGGCGGTTGCGGCGCCGAGGGAGGCGGACCCTGAGGACGCGGGCTCTGCGGGCCCGGCGCTGACGGGGGCGGCCCTTGAGGATGCGGGCTCTGGGGGTGCGGCGCGGAGGGGGGCGGACCCTGAGGACGCGGGCTCTGCGGGCGCGGCGCCGACGGAGGCGGACCCTGAGGACGCGGAGTCTGGGGATGCGGCGCCGCCGGAGGCGGGCCCGGCGGTTGCGGTGTCGGGGCGCCGGGATAGCCCGATGCCGGAGGCGGCGGGGGCACGGGCGCGGAGCCCTGGGGCGCGCCCGGGTGCCGCGGCCCCGGGTGATGTGCGGCCGGCGCCCAGCCGGCGGCCGGTCCGTGCCCCGGCTGGCGGGGCGGCGGCAGCGGTGAACCCACTGCGTGCTGCATCCGGTGCGACTCCGTCTCGTACGGGGCAATTGGCGCCGGCAGCGGGTCCGAGCCCCGCCGCCTACCGAACGGTACCGTCCCCGGCCGCCATATGGTGAACGGCCGGGCGCGGTCCGAAGTGCCCGTCGCGGCAGGCAGAACGGGGCGGATGCCGCTCGGTGGGACTTACTGCCCGACCTCGCCGTACGCGGCGAGGAGTACGGCCGGGTCGGGGCCCTCCAGGACGGTGGGCTTGGCAAGGCCGTCCAGGACGATGAAGCGCAACAGGTCGCCGCGGGACTTCTTGTCGACCTTCATCGTCTCCAGCAGCTTGGGCCACTGGTCGTAGCGGTAGTGCAGCGGCAGGCCCACCGATTCGAGGACCGTACGGTGGCGGTCGGCCGTGGCGTCGTCCAACCGGCCGGCCAGACGCCCGAGTTCGGCGGCGAAGTGCATACCGACGGCGACCGCGGCGCCGTGCCGCCACTTGTACCGCTCGTTCTTCTCGATCGCGTGGCCCAGCGTGTGGCCGTAGTTGAGGATCTCCCGCAGGCCCGACTCCTTCAGGTCGGCGGAGACGACGTCCGCCTTGACCCTGATGGACCGCTCGACGAGTTCGGCGGTGTGCGGGCCGGCCGGGGTGCGGGCGGCCTCGGGGTCGGACTCGATCAGGTCGAGGATCACCGGGTCGGCGATGAAGCCGGCCTTGATGACCTCCGCGAGCCCGGAGACGTAGTCGTTGACTGGGAGGGAGTCCAGCGCGGCCAGGTCGCACAGCACGCCCGCGGGTGGGTGGAAGGCGCCCACGAGGTTCTTGCCCTCGGCGGTGTTGATGCCGGTCTTGCCGCCGACGGCCGCGTCCACCATGGCCAGCACGGTGGTCGGGACGGCGATCCAGCGCACCCCGCGCAGCCAGGTCGCGGCCACGAATCCGGCCAGGTCGGTGGTGGCGCCGCCGCCCACGCCCACGATGACGTCGGTGCGGGTGAACCCGCACTGGCCGAGCGCCTTCCAGCAGTACGCGGCGACCTCCGCGGTCTTGGCCTCCTCCGCGTTCGGCACCTGGATGGCGACGGCCTCGTAGCCCTGCTCGGCCAGGTCGGCGCGGAGCGCGTCCCCGGTCTCGGCGAGCGCCTCGGGGTGGATCACGGCGACCCGTTTGGCCTTCTCGCCGACCAGGCCGGTGAGTTCACCGAGGAGCCGGCGGCCCACCAGGACGTCGTACGCCTCGGTGCCGGCCGTGCCGGCGATGTGGATCCGCGTGACCGACTCGCTCATGCTTCCTTCAACTCCAGTGCGTCCAGGGCGGCTTGGGTGACCTCTTCAGGGGTGCGCCCGTCGGTCGGCACGACCGCGGTGGCGACCTCCTCGTACAGGTGCCGCCGGGCCTCCATCAACTCGCGCCACTGCTTGCGCGGGTTCACGGCGAGCAGCGGGCGGGCCACGTTCAGGCCGGTGCGCCTGACGGCCTCCTCGACGTCCATCGACAGGTACAGGACCGGCAGTCGGGCGATCAGCGCCCGCGTGTCCGGGTCCAGGATCGCGCCGCCGCCGAGGGCCAGTACGCCGTCGTGCCCGGCGAGCGCCCGGCGCACCGCCTCCTTCTCGACGGCGCGGAAGAACGGCTCGCCCTCGTCGACGAAGATCTCGGCGATGGTGCGGCCCTGCTCCGCGACGATGTCGTCGTCGACGTCCCGGTAGGCGACCCCGAGGCGGTCGGCCAGCATCCGCCCGACGGTGGACTTGCCGACGCCCATGGGTCCGACCAGGACGACGACCGGCTCGGCGCTCACCGGATCGCCAGGTTCTCGAGGTAGGACCGCACGTTGCGGTGGGTCTCGGGCACGCTGTCGCCGCCGAACTTCTCCGCGACGGCGTCGGCGAGGACGAGGGCCACCATGGCCTCGGCCACGATGCCTGCGGCCGGCACCGCGCACACGTCGGAGCGCTGGTGGTGGGCCTGCGCGGACTCGCCGGTGGAGACGTCCACGGTCCGCAGGGCCCGCGGTACGGTCGCGATCGGCTTCATCGCGGCGCGCACCCGCAGCAGCTCGCCCGTGGTCAGTCCGCCCTCGGTGCCGCCGGAGCGGCCCGTGGCACGCCGGATGCCCTCGTCGGTGGTGACGATCTCGTCGTGCGCCTGGGAGCCTGGCACCCGGGCCAGGTCGAAGCCGTCGCCGACCTCGACGCCCTTGATCGCCTGGATGCCCATGAGCGCGGCCGCGAGCCGGGCGTCGAGTCGCCGGTCCCAGTGCACGTGGGAACCCAGACCCACCGGCACGCCGTACGCCAGCACCTCCACCACGCCGCCGAGCGTGTCGCCGTCCTTGTGGGCCTGGTCGATCTCCGCGACCATCGCCTTGGAGGCGTCCGTGTCCAGGCAGCGCACCGGGTCCGCGTCCAGCTTCTCGACGTCCGCCGGGGTCGGGTACACGCCGTAGGGCGCCTTGGCCGCGGCCAGTTCGACGACGTGGCTGACGATCTCGATGCCCGCGGTCTCCTTCAGGTACGACCGGGCCACGGCGCCCAGCGCGACACGGGCCGCGGTCTCGCGCGCGGAGGCCCGCTCCAGCACCGGCCGGGCCTCGTCGAAGCCGTACTTCTGCATGCCGGCCAGATCGGCGTGCCCGGGCCGGGGCCGGGTCAGCGGCGCGTTGCGCGCGAGTTCGGCCAGCTCCGCCGGGTCGACCGGGTCGGCGGCCATGACCTTCTCCCACTTGGGCCACTCGGTGTTGCCCACCATGATCGCCACCGGGGAGCCGATGGTGAGGCCGTGCCGGACGCCGCCGAGGAAGGTGACCTCGTCCCGCTCGAACTTCATCCGGGCACCGCGTCCATAGCCCAGGCGCCGCCGTGCGAGGTGGTCCGCCACCATCTCCGTGGTGATGGGCACGCCGGCGGGAAGGCCCTCCAGCGTGGCGACGAGTGCGGGGCCGTGGGACTCCCCCGCGGTCAGCCAGCGCAACCTGCTCAACGGTGCTCCTCATGCTCGCGCCTGGAACTGCGACGGCGCGACCGGGTGCGCGGCCCTGGCCCGCCACCTCCGATCCTCCCACGTCCGGACGCCGGCCCCGGTCGCCGGTCCAGCAGTCGGACGCCCGGCGCACAGGCCCGCCCCGCGGCACCGGCATGTCACGCACTCCCGTCGGCCCGTCACGGGCACACGGCGAGTGGGCCATCCGGGCCGCGAGGGCCCGCGCTCCTGCGCCGGAGCGGATGCTCCCTGGTCAGCGGGCCGCGAGGGCCTTCTCGCCCGCTGCGCGCATGGCCTGCAGGGGGGCCGGGCTGTGGCCCGTCAGCTGCTCGACCTGGAGGACCGCCTGGTGCACCAGCAGGTCGAGGCCGCCGACGACGGCGCCGCCGGCCATGGACCAGCGGGCCGCCAGGGGCGTGGGCCACGGGTCGTAGAGGACGTCGAAGAGGGTGGTGGGCCGTCCGGGTACGGCGTCGGCGAGCGCGTCCGTCGTTCCGGCCGGGGTGGTGGCGATCACCAGTGGCGCCTTCAGGGCCTGCGCGGCGTCCGCCCAGTCCGCCGTGCGGACCTCGACGTCCAGCCGCTCACCCCACTCCCGCATCTCGGCCGCGCGGGCCTCGCTGCGGACGTAGGCGACGACCTCGCCGGTGCAGACGCGGGCGAGCGCGGCCAGCGCGGAGGAGGCGGTGGCGCCGGCTCCGAGGATCGCCGCCGAGCCGACCTGCTCGATGCCGTGCTCGCGCAGGGCCGCGACCATGCCCGGCACATCGGTGTTGTCCCCGACCCGGCGGCCATCCGCGGTGAACACGACCGTGTTGACCGCCTCGACGGACGCGGCGGTGTCGCTGATCTCGTCGAGCAGCGGGATGACCGCCCGCTTCAGCGGCATGGTCAGCGACAGCCCGGCCCACTCGGGTCCCAGACCCTCGAAGAACGAGGGCAGGCCTGCCTCGTCGATGTCGAACCGTTCGTACGACCAGTTCGCGAGCCCCAGCTCCGCGTATGCCGCCCGGTGCAGCACCGGGGAGAGCGAGTGGGCGATCGGCGAACCGAGCACAGCCGCGCGACGGGCGTCAGTTGCCCTTGGTGGCATCGAACTTGTCCTTGAGCTTGAGGAATTCGGCATACGTCTTGGCGAACTCGGTCTTGTGCATGCCGTCGGTCGCCACGAAATAGATCCAGCCGTCCTCGGTCGGATTCAATGTCGCCTTCAGCGCGTCGTCGCCGGGGTTTCCGATCGGACCGGGCGGAAGGCCCTTGTGGGTGTATGTGTTGTACGGGTCCTGGTTGCTGTTGATCTCTTTTGCGCTGATGTGGATGTTGCTCTGGCCCTTCAGGTAATTGAAGGTCGAGTCGAACTGCAGCAACTGCATGGTCTCGGTGTTGGTCGGCTTCAGGCGGTTGTAGATCACTTCCGCCATCTTGCGGAAGTCGTCGTGCGTCTTGCCCTCGGCCTGGACCAGGCTCGCGACCGTGACGAGCTGGAACGGGTCGTCCAGGTTCAGTGCCTTCGCCTTGTCGGCGAGCTTGTACCGGACGTAGGCCTCGTCGGCCTGCTTGACCATTTCCTTCAGGACCGCCTCGGGCTTCATTCCCTTGGCCGCGGCATACGTGCCCGGGTAGAGGAAGCCCTCCAGCGGATCCTTGATCTGGCTGTTGTTCTGGGCCCACTTGGGCAGGCCGAGGTCCTTGTACTGCTTCGCGGCGATCTTCTGCGTGGTACCGGCGGCCAGTTCCAGCCGCTTGTCGATGTCCTCGTAGACCAAGGCATTGCGTTCGCCCGGCTTGACCAGGACATTACTCTGGCTCTTGGGGTCGAGCATCATGGTCACCGCGCTCGCCGCGGACATCTGCTTCTTCAGCAGATAGGCGCCCGCCTGGATCTGCCCCCCATTGGGAACCTGCGACTGCGCCGCCACGAAGGCGTCGACGCTCTTGACCACGCCCGCCGCCTTCAACGCCCGGCCGATGTCGTAGCCGCCCGCGCCCTTGGGGATTTCGACGGTCACCATCTCGTTGATTCCGTCGCCCGCGTAGTCCGGGGCTGCGCCGAAACGATCCTGGTAGAACTGGTAGCCGTAGTAGACGACTCCGGCCGTACCTCCGCCGAACACCAGGGCGACCACGAGGCAGGCACAGCCGCTGCGGCGCTTCTTGTCCTTGCCCTTGCCGCCGCGGCCCTTGCGGTCGCCCCGCCCCCGGCCCTCGTTCGGATCGTCGCCGTCTTCGTCGTCCTCGCCGTCACCCGCGAAGAACGCGTGGTCTTCCTGGACGGCCTCGGGATCCGGGTCCCAGTCCGGCCGCGGCTCCGGCTCGGCGCGCCGACGGCTCGGCGGCTCCGGCGGCGGGTAGGCCTCGGGGGTGCCGTACGGATCGGGCTGCTGCGCGCCGTAGGCCGCGGCCTGCTGGCCGTACGGGTCGGCCGGGTCTCCGGGGTAGGCCGGCTGCTGCTGCCCGCCGGCGCCGTCCCATCCGCCCTGGCCGTAGCCCTGCTGCTGGGGGTGTGCCCCGTACCGAGGGTCGTACTGCTGCTGACCCTGCTGACCGTAGTGCTGCTGACCCTGCGGGTCGTAGTGCTGCTGCCCCTGGTTGCCGTAGGGCTGCTGCTGGTACTGCCCGTCGTAGCCGGGCTGCTGCTGACCCCAGTCGCCGTACTGCTGTTGCTGCGGCTGCTGCGGATGGTGCTGCGGCCCACCCCCGTGGGGGGACTGCGGGCCCGCGTGGGCCTGCTGTCCTCCCCATCCGCCGTCCCCGTACAACGGGTCCTCCGGATGCCACGGTTCGGGGCCTGGACCCCGGCCATACTCAGTCATCGATCCCCTAGAGCCGCGAGGCGGCGGTCACACGGCTGTGTGCCCCGGCTTCCGTTCCGCCTCTTTCTGTGCGTCGTGTGTTCGAACGCAGGCGCATCGCGCGGAACGTTACCGTATCGCGATCAGATGACCACTTCGACGCCCTCGCCGGGTACTTTCCCTGACGCTCGTTCGGATTCGAGGGCTTGCTGGAGGATGATGACGGCCGCGGCCTGGTCGATCACGGAGCGTCCCTTCTTGGATTTCACCCCGGAGGCGCGCAGTCCCTGACTGGCCGTCACCGTGGTCATCCGCTCGTCCACCAGGCGGACCGGCACCGGGGCGATGCCCTTGGCCAGCTCGCCGGCGAAGGCGCGGACCTTGACCGCGGCCGGGCCCTCGCCCCCCTTGAGGGAGCGCGGGAGGCCGACGACGACCTCGATCGGCTCGTACTCCGCGACGAGTTGCCTGAGCCGGCGGTGTGCCGCGGGGACGTCCCGGCCGGGAACCGTCTCCACCGGGGTGGCGAGGATCCCGTCGGGGTCGCACGAGGCGACCCCGATCCGGGCGTCCCCGACGTCGATCGCGAGCCGACGTCCTCTGCGCATCGCTTCGGCCGCCCTACTTCGCCGTCTCGGCCACGAGCCGCTCCACGGCGTCCACGGCCTCGCCGACGGCGGCCGGGTTCTGTCCGCCGCCCTGGGCGACGTCCGGCTTGCCGCCACCGCCGCCGCCGAGGGTCTTGGCGGCCGTGCGGACCAGGTCGCCGGCCTTCAGGCCGCGCTCGCGGGCGGCCTCGTTGGTGGCGATCACCGTGAGCGGCTTGCCGTTGTTCACCGTGAACAGGGCGACCACGGCGGCCCGGCCGCCCTGGATCCGGCCGCGCACGTCGAGCACCAGCTTGCGCAGGTCGTCCGGCGTGGTGCCGTCCGGGACCCGGCCGGTGACGACGGCCACACCGCGGACGTCCTTGGCGGACTCGGCGAGACCGGCGGCGGCCTGGAGCACCTTCTCGGCGCGGAACTTCTCGATCTCCTTCTCGGCGTCCTTCAGCTTGCCGAGCATGGCGGAGACCTTCTCGGGCAGCTCCTCGGGGCGGCCCTTCATCAGCTCCTGCAGCTGGGCGACGACCGTGTGCTCACGGGCGAGGAAGTTGTAGGCGTCCACACCGACCAGGGCCTCGATACGGCGCACACCGGAGCCGATCGACGACTCGCCGAGCAGCTTCACCAGGCCCAGCTGGGCGGTGTTGTGCACGTGGGTGCCGCCACACAGCTCCTTGGAGAAGTCACCGATGGTCACCACGCGCACGCGCTCGCCGTACTTCTCGCCGAACTCGGCGATGGCTCCCTGCTTCTTGGCCTCGTCGATGCCCATGACCTCGGCGTGCACGTCCAGATCGCGGGCGAGCACCTCGTTGATCTTCTGCTCGACGTCGGTCATCACGGCCGTCGGGACGGCGGACGGGGAGCCGAAGTCGAAACGGAAGCGGCCGGGCTGGTTCTCGGAGCCGGCCTGGGCGGCCGTCGGACCGAGGGCGTCACGCAGGGCCTGGTGGGTCAGGTGCGTGGCGGAGTGGGCGCGGGCGATGGCCTTGCGGCGGCGGAAGTCGATCGAGGCGTGGGCCTTGGCACCGACGGTGACCTCGCCGACCTGGACGACACCCTTGTGGACGTACACGCCCGGGACCGGCTTCTGGCAGTCGCGGACCTCGATGACGGCGCCGGAGTCGGCCTTGATGCGGCCGGTGTCGCCGATCTGGCCGCCGCCCTCGGCGTAGAAGGGGGTGCGGTCGAGGACGATCTCGACCTCGTCGCCCTCGGTGGCGACCGGGGAGGAGGCGCCGTCGACGAGGATGCCGACGATCGTGGACTCGCCCTCGGTGGCGGTGTAGCCGATGAAGTCGGTCTCGCCGGCGGAGTCGGCGATCTCACGGTAGGCACCGAGGTCGGCGTGGCCGGTCTTCTTGGCCTGGGCGTCGGCCTTGGCCCGCTCCCGCTGCTCCTTCATCAGGCGGCGGAAGCCGTCCTCGTCCACGGACAGGCCCTGCTCGGCGGCCATCTCCAGGGTGAGGTCGATCGGGAAGCCCCAGGTGTCGTGGAGCAGGAAGGCCTTGTCGCCGGAGAGGACCGTGCCACCGGTCTGCTTGGTCTCGGTGACGGCGGTGTCGAGGATGTTGGTGCCGGCCTTCAGCGTCTTGAGGAAGGCGGCCTCCTCGGCGAGGGCGACCTTCTCGATCCGCTCGCGGTCGGTGATCAGCTCGGGGTACTGCTGCCCCATCGTGCCGATCACCACGTCGACCAGGTCCTTGACGACCGGACCGGTGGCGCCCAGCAGACGCATGTTGCGGATGGCGCGGCGCATGATCCGGCGCAGGACGTAGCCGCGGCCCTCGTTGCCGGGGGTGACGCCGTCGCCGATGAGCATGGTGGCGGTGCGCATGTGGTCGGTGACCACGCGCAGCGACACGTCCGAGTCGTGGGCGGCGCCGTAGGCGACACCGGTGAGCTCGGTGGCCTTGTCGATGACGGCCAGGGAGGTGTCGATCTCGTACATGTTCTGCACGCCCTGCAGAATCATGGCGAGCCGCTCCAGGCCGAGCCCGGTGTCGATGTTCTGGCTCGGCAGGTCGCCGAGGATCTCGAAGTTGTCCTTGCCGGTGCCCTCGCCACGCTCGTACTGCATGAAGACGAGGTTCCAGATCTCCACGTACCGCTCGTCGTTGACGGCGGGGCCGCCCTCGGCGCCGAACTCGGGGCCGCGGTCGTAGTTGATCTCGGAGCAGGGGCCGCACGGGCCGGGCACGCCCATGGACCAGAAGTTGTCCTTCTTGCCCAGGCGCTGGATGCGCTCCTTGGGCACGCCGACGACCTCGTGCCAGATCCGCTCGGCCTCGTCGTCGTCCTGGTAGACGGTGATCCAGAGCTTCTCCGGCTCCAGGCCGTAACCGCCCTTGTCCTGGGGCGTGGTGAGCAGTTCCCAGGCGAGCTTGACGGCGCCTTCCTTGAAGTAGTCGCCGAAGGAGAAGTTGCCGCACATCTGGAAGAAGGTGCCGTGCCGGGTGGTCTTGCCGACCTCTTCGATGTCGGGCGTGCGCACGCACTTCTGCACGCTGGTGGCGCGCGGGAAGGGCGGCTTGACCTCACCCAGGAAGTAGGGCTTGAAGGGCACCATGCCGGCCGGGACGAGGAGCAGAGTCGGGTCGTCCGCGATGAGCGACGCCGAAGGGACGACGGTGTGCCCGCGCTCCTCGAAGAAGCTCAGCCAGCGGCGGCGGATCTCAGCCGACTCCATCAGTGGTCCTCATTCCGGTTGTACGAGTACGTCGTGTAGGGGTGTTCCGAGGACGCCGGACCCTCGACGTACTTCGGGTGATTGCGGTTCTCGATGGCGGTGTACCGCCTGGACGGGGGCAGTTCCGGGTCGACCGGGGCGTTCAGTCCCAGTGCCTCGCCGAGTTCGGCCTCCCGCTGGTCCATGTTGTCGCGGACGTCGAGCGCGAAGCCGAGGGCGCGGTCCTTGAGCCGGTGACCCGCCTCGACCGCCTTGGTCGCCGCGGTCGCGGCGAGGCTCTCGGGGGTCAGCTGCCTGAGTTTGCGGTTGACCTTGGTGGTGGCCCACACTCCGGCGGCGACACCTGTGGTGAACCAGAACGTACGGCGGAACATCGCTAGTCCTTACTTCTCCCGGTTGTTCCGCTTCCCCCGCCGTGCGGCCGGGACAGTGCGGCCCACGATCACGGTACGCCTCGACGTCTTGCCGGGCGCGTCCTCCTTGCGGCCGCCGAGCGCCCGGCGCACGCCGTAGCCGAAGGCCGCGACCTTGACCAGCGGACCGCCGAAGGTGGAGGCGACGGTGGTCGACAGCGCGGAGGCGTTGGACGTGACCTCCTGGACGTCGGAGGCGATCGCGTCGACGCGGTCGATCTGGCTCTGCGCGGAGCGCACCGCCTGGGAGGCATCGGCCAGCAGCGGAACGGCCTGGTCGGTCACGTCCGCCACGAGCCGGGTGGTCGCCTTGAGCGTCTGGGCCAGCCTCACCAGTGCGACGGCGAGGAAGGAGACCAGGATCGCCCAGAACACGGCCACCAGGATCCCGGCCACCTCTCCACCGGACACTGTGCGCACCCGCTCCCTGAAACGTGCCTGTACATCGAGAAAGTCGTGCACCGAGCCTATCGCGCCGAGGGTGGGGCTCCGTACCGGATTTGGCACGCGCGCCGGTGACATGAGCGAGCCCGCCGTCCCGCCCGCCCGGAGGGGCGGGGAGACGGCGGGCCGGGGTGGTGCGGTGGTGCTACGGCCTGCCGGTGATCAGCGGGCGTAGTACTCGACGACGAGCTGCTCGTCGCAGATCACCGGGATCTCCTTGCGGTTCGGCTCGCGGTCCAGGCGGAACGCCAGGGCCTTGAGGTTCACCTGGAGGTAGCGGGGGGTCTCGCCGTCGGGGGCGAAGCCACCCTCGCGGGCGACCTGGAAGAGGGTCTTCTCGCGGCTGCGCTCGCGGACCTGGACCACGTCGTCGGGACGGACCTGGAAGGACGGCTTGTCGACCTTCTTGCCGTTGACCTGGACGTGGCCGTGGGTGACCATCTGGCGGGCCTGGTAGATCGTGCGGGCGATGCCCGAACGCAGCACCAGGGCGTCAAGACGCTTCTCGAGGTCGATGACGAGGGCTTCACCGGTCTTCATCGACGTCTTGGCGGCACGCTCGTAGGCGCGGACGAGCTGGCGCTCGCTGATGTCGTACTGAGCGCGCAGACGCTGCTTCTCCAGCAGACGGACCTTGTAGTCCGAGTTCTGCTTGCGGCCACGGCCGTGCTCACCCGGCGGGTAGGGGCGCGCCTCGAAGTACTTGACGGCCTTCGGGGTCAGCGCGATGCCGAGGGCACGCGACTTCTTGACCTTGGGGCGGGACTGGTTCGCCATGAACCAAACACCTCGTTTTTTCTGTGCGAATACGGCTTCACCAGGGTTAGGGGAGGTCGCATCCGCAGCCGGGGAAACCCCTCGGATCCCTGTCGGGCCCGATGGGCAGCCGCTCCCCTGGTCTGGGCACATACGTGCAGCACGCGAGTGGCCCACCGACCGTTCCCGGAACTCCGGGTGGTGGTGGGCTGCCCGCGACACCGTTCGACGGTGCGCGACGCTCCTGGATCCCCGCCGTCCTGGAACGGCGGAGTTCCGGCTGAATGTCCCGCTCTGGTGGCGCCGGTTCCCCTTTCGGGGTTCCGGACACGGAACTCAGCGCTTCCAGGCAGTCTACAGGGCGGTCAGGGCCGCTTCCGACCGAGGTGCTTGCGGGTCCACTCCACCGCGTCCGCGTACCGCGCCTCGGCGCCGTGCCGGCCCGGGGAGTAGTACTCGCGGTCCTTCAGGGCGTCCGGCGCGTACTGCTGGGCGGCGATGCCCTCGGGCAGGTCGTGCGGGTAGACGTACCCCTGCGCGTGGCCGAGCTTGGCCGCGCCCTTGTAGTGCCCGTCCCGCAGATGGGGCGGGACCGGTCCGGCCTGTCCCTTGCGCACGTCGTCCAGGGCGGCGCCGATCGCCGTGGTCGCCGAGTTGGACTTGGGGGCGAGGGCCAGGGCGATGGTGGCGTGGCTGAGGGTCAGGGCGGCCTCGGGGAAGCCGATCATGGCGACGGCCTGGGCGGCGGCGACCGCCGTGGGCAGCGCGTGCGGGTCGGCCAGACCGATGTCCTCACTGGCGGAGATCATCAGGCGGCGGGCGATGAACCGGGGGTCCTCGCCGGCCTCGATCATCCGGGCCAGGTAGTGCAGGGCGGCGTCGACGTCGGAGCCGCGGATGGACTTGATCAGGGCGCTGGCGACGTCGTAGTGCTGGTCGCCGTCGCGGTCGTACTTCACCGCGGCCCGGTCGACGGTCTCCTCGAGGGTGGTCAGGCCGATCTCGCTCTCGCCCTTGTCGAGGGCGGCCCCGGCGGCGGCCTCCAGGGCGGTCAGGGCGCGGCGGGCGTCGCCGCCGGCGATGCGCAGCAGATGGCTCTCGGTGTCCTCGGGCAGGCCGACGGCCGACCTCAGGCCCCGTTCGTCGGTGAGCGCTCGGCGGAGCAGACCGCGCACGTCGTCGTCGGTGAGCGGTTCGAGAGTGAGCAGGAGCGAGCGGGAGAGCAGCGGGGAGATCACCGAGAAGTACGGGTTCTCCGTGGTGGCCGCGATCAGGGTCACCCAGCGGTTCTCGACCGCCGGGAGCAGGGAGTCCTGCTGGGCCTTGCTGAAACGGTGGATCTCGTCCAGGAAGAGGACGGTCTCCTGGCCGTACCCGCCGGAGGCGCGGCGGGCGCCGTCGATGACCGCGCGGACCTCCTTGACGCCCGCGGTGATCGCCGACAGCTCCACGAAGCGCTTGTTGGTGGCCTTGGAGACCACGTACGCCAGGGTGGTCTTGCCGGTGCCGGGCGGGCCCCACAGGATCACCGAGGAGGGTCCCGCAGGGCCGCCCGCGCCCTCGCCGACCAGCCGGCGCAGCGGGGAACCGGGCTTGAGCAGGTGCTGCTGGCCCACCACCTCGTCGAGGGTGCGCGGGCGCATCCGGACCGCCAGGGGACTCGCGGCCGGGTCCTTCTCCTGGCGTTCTTCACTTGCGGCGGTGAACAGGTCGGGCTCCACGCTGAAACCCTATGGCACACCGCCGACAACGTGGCCGGACGGTGGATCACCGGCTCCGGCTCAGGCCCAGAGGCTGGTGCCCCAGCGGGTCAGGATCAGCATGACGATGACACCGCAGTGCGTGACGGGCAGCACCCAGGTGAACTCGGCGAGGAAGTTCTTCACCGGGCGCGGGGCGGGCAGGAAGTCGTTGCGGATGTTGAAGGAGGTCACGTACCAGAACATGACGATCGTGGCCACCCAGGCCAGCGAGCACCACAGGCACAGCGCGTTGATGCGGTACAGCGACTGGAACTGGAGCCAGGTGACGAAGCAGACGCCGAAGAGCGTGCCGAAGTTGAACGTCAGCCAGTACCAGCGCGGGAAGGTGGTGCGGGCGAGCAGGCTCATGCCGACGCAGATGACGATGCCGTAGGCGATCAGGCCGAGGAGCGGGTTGGGGAACCCGAAGACGGTGGCCTGCTTGCTCTCCATGACGCTGCCGCAGGACACGATCGGGTTGAGGCTGCAGCTCGGGGTGAAGGTCTTGCCGCTGAGCTTGCCCTCGAGGATCTTCTGCTTGTCGATCGTGATGATCCACGCGGCGAGCAGACCGGCCGCTCCGGTGATCACCAGCAGCAGGGCGAAGGCACGGCTGCCGCCCACCGTCCGCGGCGCGGTCACCGCGCGCTCCGGCTCGGGCTCCGCGGAGACGGGTTTGACTGTCGTCTTGCTCATCACGCCGATTCCGTCACTTGTGAGTTGAACCTTCTTCGGGCAGGGCCATTGTGCCGCACGTGCGTGTGTGAACACCGTCAGGTGGCGACACGAAGGTGTGCACGGCCGTACTCGAACGTTCGGTTCCGGACGATGCTCGGACCATGACGCGAAACGAACTCGCGGTGGACGTACGGGGGCTGCGCAAGCGGTACGGGGACGTCACCGCGGTCGACGGAATGGATCTGGCGATCAAGAAGGGCGAGGTCCTGGGGCTGCTCGGGCCAAACGGCGCGGGCAAGAGCACCACGGTGGAGATCATCCAGGGCCACCGCTCACGGGACGCGGGCGAGGTCTCGGTCCTGGGGGCGGACCCGGCGGGCGCCACGCGCGCGTGGCGTTCGCGCGTCGGAATCGTCTGGCAGGACGAATCGGCGCCCGCCGAGTTGACGGTCCGGGAGACCGTGCGGCACTTCGCCCGGTACTATCCCCGGCCGCGCGACCCGGAGGAGGTCATCGCCCTGGTGGGTCTGGAGGCGAAGGCGGGGAGCCGGATCAAGGCGCTGTCGGGCGGCCAGCGGCGCCGGCTGGACGTGGCCCTCGGTGTGATCGGCGGCCCCGAGCTGCTGCTCCTGGACGAGCCGACGACCGGTTTCGATCCGGCGGCCCGGCGCCGGTTCTGGGCGCTGATCCGCACGCTCGCCCAGGAGGGCACGACGATCCTGCTGACCACGCACTACCTGGAGGAGGCGGAGGCCCTCGCGGACCGGCTGGCGGTGGTCGCCCGGGGCCGGATCGTCGCCGAGGGCACCTCCCGCGAGCTGCGGGAACGGCACGCCACCGGCGCCACCGTCGAGTGGACGGACCCCGACGGCACCCCGCGCACCGAGCACACCGGGACCCCCACCAGGACCGTCGCCGACCTGATGCGCCGCTTCGACGGCGAGATACCGGGCCTGCGGGTCGGCCGCCCCACGCTGGAGGACGTCTATCTCCGGCTGACCGGACAGGAGGACGCGTGATGACCTCGACCGCCGGACGGACCCGCGCCGGGACGGCGGCCGCACGGCTGCCCGGGGCGTGGGGGCATCGGGCTGCACCGGGGCGCCCTGGAGATCAGGCAGTTCTTCCGGCAGCGCGAGCAGGTGGTGTTCACCTTCGCCTTCCCGGTGGTGTTCCTGTTCCTGTTCGCGTCGATCTTCCGCGACGACGTCAGCGTCACCGGCGTCACCGCCTCGCAGCTCTACGTCCCCTCGATGCTTGCCTCGGGCATCATGTCGACCAGCTTCCAGTCCCTGGGCATATCGATCGCGGTCGAACGGGACGAGAAGGCGCTGCGCCGGCTGCGCGGCACGCCGATGCCGCCGACGGCGTACTTCCTGGGGAAAATCTGGCTGGTTCTGTTCACCGGCGTGCTGGAGACGGCGATCCTGCTGCTCGTCGGCACCACGCTGTACGGCGTCCGGCTGCCCTCGGACGCGACCCGGTGGTTCCACTTCGCCTGGATCTTCGTGCTCGGCCTGACCGGGTGCGCGCTGCTCGGCATCGCGATCAGTTCGGTACCCCGGTCGGCGAGGAGTGCCGGCTCGGTGGTCGTCCTGCCGTTCCTCGTGCTCCAGTTCATCTCCGGGGTCTACATCCTGATCGACGCCCTGCCCGGCTGGATGCTGAACGTCGGCGCCCTCTTCCCGCTGAAGTGGCTGTGCCAGGGCCTGCGCGGGGTGTTCCTGCCGGACTCGGCGCGGGTGCTGGAGCACGCGGGGAGCTGGGAGTTCGGGCGGATCGCCCTGGTGCTCGCGGCCTGGTGCGCCGGCGGACTGGTGCTGTGCCTGCTGACGTTCCGCTGGAAGGACCGGCGGGCGGGCTGAAGCGGGACCCTGGGCCGGGACGGCAAAGGGCGCCGGTGCCCGGACGAGCACCGGCGCCCTTGCGTGAGGGTCGTCAGCCGAGGCGGGATTCCAGTTCCGCGACGATCTCGTTGACGGCGATCGCCGTCTGCTCTCCGGACTCCATCTCCTTGAGCTGGACGACGCCGTCGGCGAGGTCGCGTTCGCCGGCGACGAGCGCGAAGCGGGCACCGGACCGGTTGGCCGCCTTCATGGCGGCCTTGAGGCCCTTGTGGCCGTAGGAGAAGTCGGCGGCGATGCCCACCTTGCGCAGTTCGGAGACCTTCGCGAACAGCACCCGGCGTGCCTCCTCGCCGAGCGGAACCGCGAACACGCTGGTGCTCGACGGGAGCTGGAGCTCGACTCCCTCCGCCTCCAGGGCCAGGACCGTACGGTCCACGCCCAGCGCCCAGCCCACCGACGGCAGCGCGGGGCCGCCGATCATCTCGGACAGTCCGTCGTACCGGCCGCCGCCGCCCACCGCGGACTGGGAACCGAGCCCGTCGTGCACGAACTCGAAGGTGGTGCGGGTGTAGTAGTCGAGTCCGCGGACCAGCTTGGCGTCGTCCTCGAAGGCGACCCCCTGGGCCTCCAGCAGCGCCCGCACTTCCTCGTGGTACGCCTTGCAGCCGTCGCACAGGTAGTCGCGCAGCAGCGGGACGCCCGTCAGCTGCTTCTGCACCGACTCCCGCTTGTCGTCCAGGACGCGCAGGGGGTTGATCTCGATCCGGGCGCGGGTGTCCTCGTCCAGGTCCAGGCCGCGCAGGAAGTCCTGGAGGGCGGCCCGGTAGACCGGACGGCACTCCTTGTCGCCCAGGCTGTTGAGCAGGATACGGAAGTCGCTCAGGCCCAGCGAACGGTAGGCCTGGTCGGCCAGGATGATCAGCTCGGCGTCGAGCGCTGGGTCCTCCGCCCCGATCGCCTCCGCGCCGACCTGCGAGAAGTGGCGGTACCGGCCCTTCTGGGGGCGCTCGTAGCGGTAGTAGGAACCGGAGTACCACAACTTGACCGGCAGGTTGCCGGCCTTGTGGAGGTTGGCCTCCAGGGCGGCGCGGAGCACGGAGGCGGTGCCCTCGGGGCGCAGGGCGAGCTTGTCGCCGCCCTTGGTCTCGAAGGCGTACATCTCCTTGGTCACGATGTCGGTGGACTCGCCGACGCCGCGCGCGAACAGCTCCACGTTCTCGAAGCCGGGGGTCTCGATGTAGCCGTAGCCGGAGTTGCGCAGCGGGGCGGCGATCGCCTCGCGGACCGCCAGGTACTTCGCGGAGTCCGGCGGGATCAGGTCGTACGTGCCCTTGGGGGCCTTGAAGGTGCTCACGGAAGGTCTCTCGTCACATTCCTCGTCGGGGAGCGTCGTCCAGGTCCGCTCCCGGGCCGGCGGCCACCTGCCGCAGATAGGGATTGGTGGTGCGCTCCCGGCCGATGGTCGTCTGGGGGCCGTGGCCGGACAGCACCACGGTCGAGTCGTCGAGCGGCAGGCACACGCGGGCCAGCGAGTCGAGCATCTCGGCCGTGTCACCGCCGGGCAGGTCGGTGCGTCCGATGGAGCCGGCGAACAGCAGATCCCCGGAGAAGAAGACCGGCGGGATGTCCGCGGCCCCGGGCATCCGGAAGGTCACCGACCCCTTGGTATGGCCGGGCGCGTGCGCGACGGAGAATTCCAGGCCGGCCAGCTTCAGTTCGGCGCCGTCGGCCAGCTCCTGGACGTCGTCCGGCTCCCCCACGGTCAGCTCGCCCATCAGCGGCATGCCGATGGAACGGCCGAGCGCCTTCTCGGGGTCGCTCATCATGTACCGGTCGGCCGGGTGGATCCAGGCCGGTACGTCGTGCGCGCCGCACACCGGGACGACCGAGGCCACGTGGTCGATGTGGCCGTGGGTGAGGACGACGGCGACGGGCTTGAGCCGATGCTTCTTCAGCGTTTCCTCGACGCCTTGGGCGGCCTGGTGGCCGGGGTCGATGATCACGCACTCCTCACCGGCGGCGGGGGCGACGAGGTAGCAGTTCGTCCCCCAGGCCCCGGCGGGGAACCCGGCAATGAGCACGATCGTCCTTCGTTGTGTCGATTACGGGCGGCTAAAGCTGTTGTCAGAGCCTACCGGCGCTGCCGGATCCTCAGCTAACCCATATACGGTACGGGCACACGCGGGTGGCCGCCTCGGGCGACGCACCCGTACCGGTGGACACACGAGACGCATGAGGAGAGAACGCGGTGGTCAGCCAGGAGCAGCGGCGGCGTCAGCTCGCCCGGGAGAAGTTCTTGCGGCAGCAGCAGCGGCGCACCGCCGCACGGCGCAAGGCACGCGTACGCACCTCCGTGATCGCGTCGGTGCTGGGCGTGGTCGTGATCGGCAGTGTCGCGCTGTACACGACCGGGGTGCTGAAGAACGGCAACGACGACAAGGCCAACGCGAGCGCCGAGGTCACCCCCAGCGCCTCGGCCACCAGCAAGGCGCCGGACCCGTGCGCGAAGCCGGCGGCGGGCTCGGTGAAGAAGCTGAGCTGGGCCAAGGAACCGGCGATGGCGATCGACAAGTCGGCGAAGTACACGATGACGCTCGACACCACGTGCGGCGCGATTGACCTGGACCTGAAGGCCTCCGCGGCGCCGCACACCGTGAACTCCTTCGACTTCCTGGTCGGCAAGGGCTTCCTCGACCACACCAAGTGCCACCGGCTCACCGCGGAGGGCATCTACGTCCTGCAGTGCGGCGACCCGGAGGGTACGGGCCGGGGCGGTCCCGGGTACACGATTCCCGACGAGAACCTCAAGGACAAAAGCCTGAAGGGCGGCGTCTATCCGGCGGGCACCGTGGCGATGGCGAACACGTCGCAGCCGAACAGCGGCGGCAGCCAGTTCTTCCTGGTGTACCAGGACAGCCCTCTTCCGCCCAGCTACACCCCGTTCGGCACCATCTCCGCATCGGGTATGAAGGTGCTGAAGAAGATCGCCGACGCCGGCGCCCAGCCCGCCGATCCGCAGACGGGCAACACCGCCCCGAACGCGACCGTAGTGATCAACAAGGCGACGGTGACGAAGTCCTGACGGCAGCGACGACCGGCTGGGAAATTTCGGTCGCGCTGGATGCGGACAGGCCACCCGCCGGTCGCCTATGTTGGCGGTGACGAAACTGTGGACGATGCCCGGGGGAGCTTCGAGGCCCTCCGCAGGCATCATGTGGAGGAGGCGCTGTGAGCAGCGACCCGTGGGGCCGCGTCGACGAGACGGGGACCGTGTACGTGCGTACGGCCGATGGCGAGCAGGTCGTCGGTTCCTGGCAGGCCGGCTCCCCCGAGGAGGCGCTGGCCTACTTCGAGCGCAAGTACGAGGGCCTGGTTGTCGAGATCGGCCTCCTCGAGAAGCGAGTGCAGACCACCGACCTGTCGGCGAAGGACGCCCAGGCCGCCGTCGGCCATCTGCGGGAGCAGGTCGACGCGCACCACGCGGTGGGCGACCTGGCCGCGCTGCGTGTCCGCCTGGACAAGCTGGTCGAGACGGTCGAGGCACGCCGTGAGGAGCGCAAGGCGCAGCGCGCCCGGCAGGCGGACGATGCCCGGCACGCCAAGGAGGCGCTGGTCACGGAGGCCGAGGAGCTGGCCCGTTCCGATCAGTGGCGGGCGGCCGGGGAGCGGCTGCGCGCGCTGGTGGACACCTGGAAGGGGCTGCCGCGCCTGGACCGCAAGTCCGACGACGAGTTGTGGCACCGCTTCTCGCACGCCCGGTCGGCGTTCTCCAAGCGGCGCAAGGCGCACTTCGCGCAGCTGGACGCGCAGCGCGAGGACGCACGCAAGGCCAAGGAGCGGCTGGTCGCCGAGGCGGAGGCGCTGTCGGGCTCGACGGACTGGGGCCTCACCTCGGCCCGCTACCGCGAGCTGATGACGGAGTGGAAGGCCGCCGGCCGTGCCCAGCGCGAGCACGAGGACGATCTGTGGAACCGCTTCCGCGGTGCCCAGGACGTCTTCTTCGCCGCCCGCAGCTCGGTGTTCGCCGAGCGGGACGCCGAGCAGGCGGAGAACCTGAAGCTGAAGGAGGAGCTGGCCGGCGAGGCCGAGAAGCTCCTGCCGATCACGGACCTGAAGGCCGCTCGCGCCGCCTTCCGCTCGATCAACGAGCGCTGGGAGACCATCGGCCATGTGCCGCGCGACGCCCGTCCGCGGGTGGAGGGCCGGATGCACACGGTCGACCGGGCCATCCAGGAGGCCGAGGAGGCCGAGTGGCGCCGGACGAACCCGGAGGCGCGGGCCCGTGCCGAGGGTCTGACCGGTCAGCTCCAGGCCGCCGTGGACAAGCTGAGGGGGCAGATCCAGCAGGCCCGCGCCCAGGGCAACACGTCCAGGGCCGACAAGCTCGAGAAGGAGCTGGAAGGCCGCCAGGCGCTCCTGGACCAGGCCCTGAAGGGCCTCCAGGAGTTCGGCGGCTGATCCGGTCCGCCTGGATCCGGCGACGCTTCCACTGACGGCTGAGGGCCCCCGTAGGCGCTACGGGGGCCCTCAGCCGTTGTCCGGACTGTCTTTCCCTGTACGTGTCCGGCCGGGGCTACGCCCGGCTGCGCGCCGACGTGACCCGGTAGACGTCGTAGACGCCCTCCACCCCCCGTACGGCCTTCAGGACGTGCCCCAGGTGCTTGGGGTCGCCCATCTCGAAGGTGAAGCGGGAGGTGGCGACGCGGTCGCGGGAGGTCTGGACGGCCGCGGAGAGGATGTTGACGTGCTGGTCGGACAGGACGCGCGTGACGTCCGAGAGCAGACGGGAGCGGTCCAGGGCCTCGACCTGGATGGCGACCAGGAAGACCGAGGACTGGGTGGGCGCCCACTCGACGTCGAGGATCCGCTCCGGCTCACGCGACAGTGAGTCCACGTTGACGCAGTCACTGCGGTGGACCGATACACCACTGCCCCGCGTGACGAAGCCGATGATCGGGTCACCGGGGACCGGAGTGCAGCAGCGGGCCAGCTTGACCCATACGTCGTCGACGCCCTTGACCACGACACCGGGGTCGGCGCTGGAGCGGCGCTTGCGGGAGCGCCCGCGCGAGGGCGGCACGCTCTCGTCGATCTCCTCGGTGGCCGCCTCCTCGCCGCCGAGCGCCTGCACCAGTTTCTGCACGATGTTCGGCGCGGAGACGTGCCCCTCGCCGATCGCCGCGTACAGCGCGGAGATGTCCGAGTAGCGCATCTCGTGCGCGAGGGTGACCAGTGAGTCGCCGGTCAGGATGCGCTGGATCGGCAGGTTCTGCTTGCGCATCGCGCGGACGATGGCGTCCTTGCCCTGCTCGATCGCCTCGTCCCGGCGCTCCTTGGAGAACCAGGCCCGGATCTTGTTGCGGGCCCGCGGGGACTTGACGAAGCCGAGCCAGTCGCGGGAGGGGCCGGCGCCGGCCGCCTTGGAGGTGAAGACCTCCACCAGGTCGCCGTTGTCCAGGGTCGACTCCAGCGGGACGAGCCGGCCGTTGACGCGTGCCCCTATGGTGCGGTGGCCGACCTCGGTGTGGACGGCGTACGCGAAGTCCACCGGGGTGGCGCCGGCCGGGAGCGCTATGACGTCGCCCTTGGGCGTGAAGACGAAGACCTCGTTGCGGGACAGGTCGAAGCGCAGCGACTCCAGGAACTCGCCGGGGTCCTCGGTCTCCTTCTGCCAGTCCAGCAACTGGCGCAGCCACGCCATGTCGTTGATGGCGCCCGCGTCCTTGCCGGCCTTGCCGGCGGGCTTCGGCGCGTCGGTACGGACCTTGGAGGCGCCGGCGACGGCCTCCTGCTTGTACTTCCAGTGCGCGGCGATGCCGTACTCGGCGCGGCGGTGCATGTCGAAGGTGCGGATCTGCAGCTCGACCGGCTTGCCGTTGGGACCGATGACCGTCGTGTGCAGCGACTGGTACATGTTGAACTTGGGCATCGCGATGTAGTCCTTGAACCGGCCGGGGACCGGATTCCATCGCGCGTGCACGGTGCCCAGGGCGGCGTAGCAGTCGCGGACCGTGTCGACCAGGACACGGATGCCCACCAGGTCGTAGATCTCCGCGAAGTCACGGCCGCGGACGATCATCTTCTGGTAGACGCTGTAGTAGTGCTTGGGCCGGCCGGTGACGGTGGCCTTGATGCGCGCGGCGCGCAGGTCGGCCTGGACCTCGTCGGTCACGATGGCCAGGTACTCGTCGCGCTTGGGGGCGCGCTCGGCGACGAGGCGGACGATCTCGTCGTACATCTTGGGGTAGAGGATCGCGAAGGCGAGGTCCTCCAGCTCCCACTTGATGGTGTTCATGCCCAGCCGGTGGGCGAGCGGGGCGTAGATCTCGAGCGTCTCGCGGGCCTTCTTCTCCTGCTTCTCGCGCTTGAGGTAGCGCATGGTGCGCATGTTGTGCAGGCGGTCGGCGAGCTTGATGACCAGGACGCGGGGGTCCTTGGCCATGGCGACGACCATCTTGCGCACGGTCTCCGCCTGCGCGGCCTCGCCGAACTTGACCTTGTCCAGCTTGGTGACGCCGTCGACGAGCAGGGCGACGGTGTCGCCGAAGTCGCGGCGCAACTGGTCCAGGCCGTACTCGGTGTCCTCGACGGTGTCGTGCAGCAGCCCCGCCATCAGTGTGGCCGGGTCCATGCCGAGTTCGGCGAGGATGGTGGTCACGGCGAGCGGGTGCGTGATGTACGGGTCGCCGCTCTTGCGCTTCTGGCCGCGGTGCCAGCGCTCGGCGACCTGGTAGGCGCGCTCGATCTGGCGCAGGGTCGAGTTCTCGATCTTCGGATCGTTGCTGCGCACTATCCGCAGCAGCGGCTCCAGCACCGGGTTGTACGGGTTGGCGCGCTGCACACCGAGACGGGCGAGGCGGGCGCGGACGCGGTTGGAGGAGCCGGAACGGCCGGGCTGGCCGACGGAGGGGCGCACGACGGGGGGCGGCGCGGGACGCTCGGGCGGGGCCGGCTTGGGACGCGCGGCCTCGGTCGACTTGCCGACGGGGGCCGACTGGGCGTGCTCGGCCGTCCCACGCGTGTCGCTCTTCGCGTGCGGCGCGGGCTTCGCCGCGGGCGCCGAGGCGGACTCGGGCTTTGCGGCGGTCAGTGGCTGGGCCTCGTCTGGCAAGAGGACTCCTCGTGCGCGATCCGGGTCCCCCGGTCAGGCTCCGGAGCCCCCATGGTAGCGATCCAGAGCTCCAGGATGCCCTCCAGCCCGATCGAAGGACCGTTTACGGGACAAACACACAAGACGGACACGGGATTCCGGTACCCACATTTCAAGCCCCCGCACAGCGGGGCGCCGCCCGTGCACGGCGCGCGCGAAACCCCCGCCGTGGCCTGGACAGAGCCCCAGGTCGGGGGGCCTCTCCCCCACCGAGCCGGGCAGGTAACCGGTAATCCGAAAGGCACAGGGTGACGAGACGGCTGCGGCCGGAAAGCCGCGGTGCAGGGGGCGGAGCCCCCGCCGGGGACTGGGGCGGAGCCCCAGGGACGGGACCCTCCTCACCCACCGAGACGGGCAGACGGGTGGGAAACCAGGGGTGCAGGCGGCGGAGCCCCCGCCGGGGACTGGGGCGGAGCCCCAGGGACGGGACCCTCCCCACCCACCGAGACGGGCGGACGGGTGGGCGAAGCCGGGGCGCAGCCCCCGAAAAAAAGGGGGCCTGGGGCAGCAACCCCCAGGCCCACCTTGGTCAGAGGCGGAGGAGCGCCTCCAGCGGCGCCCCCGACAGCGCCGGCTCCAACCGCGTCCGCCCACCGAGGAACCCGAGTTCCATCAGTACCGCCACACCGGCGACCTCGGCCCCCGCCCGCCGGATGAGCTGGATGGACGCCTCCGCGGTACCACCCGTCGCGAGCACGTCGTCGACGACCAGAACACGGTCCCCCGCGCTCAGATCCTCCGCGTGGACCTCGATCTCCGCCGAGCCGTACTCCAGGTCGTACGCCTGGCTCAGCGTCGCTCCGGGAAGCTTGCCCGCCTTGCGCACGGGGATGAAGCCGAGGCCCGCGCGGAGCGCGACCGGGGCGCCGAGGATGAAGCCGCGGGCCTCCAGGCCGACGACCTTCGTCGCCCCCTCCCGGGTGCCGACCTCCGCCAGCGCGTCCGTGAGGACGGTGAACGCCGCCGGATCCGCCAGGAGCGGGGTGATGTCCTTGAACATCACCCCCGGCGACGGATAGTCGGCCACATCACGGATGCGGCTGAGCAGCAGCTCCTGGACGTCGGTCATCGTCGCTTCCCCGAGGGTCGGCCGCGGCCCCGGCCACGGGAGGCGGGCTGGTTGCGCGGGCCCACCACGGCGGGTGTGGCGTCCTCCGGGTCCTCCGTGTCGTCATCGGCGGTGACCCCGGCGGACTCCGCCTCCAGGGGCTCACCCTGCGCCGCCGCGTGCGCCCGCTTGGCGAGCACGCGCTTCTTGAGGGCCTTCATCTGCGGCTCGAGCTCCTTGAGGTCGGCGACGAGCGGCGTGGCGATGAAGATCGAGGAGTACGCACCGGCCGCGAGGCCGACGAACAGCGACAGCGAGATGTCGTTCAGCATGCCCGCGCCGAGCACACCGCCGCCGATGAACAGCAGGCCCGCCACCGGCAGCAGCGCCACCACGGTGGTGTTGATGGAACGGATCAGCGTGCCGTTGATCGAGCGGTTCGCGATCTCGCTGTACGTCCAGCGGGTCTGCCGGGTGATGTCCTTCGTCTGCTCCTTGAGGCTGTCGAAGACGACGACCGTGTCGTAGAGCGAGTAACCGAGGATCGTCAGCAGACCGATCACCGTGCCCGGCGTGACCTCGAAGCCGACGAGGGCGTAGACGCCGGTGGTGATCGTCAGGTCGTGGATCAGCGCGACGAGCGCGGCCAGCGCCATACGCCACTCGAACGCGATCGCCAGGTAGATCACGACCAGGACCATGAAGATCCCCAGGCCCTGCCAGGCCTTGTTGGCGATCTGCTCACCCCAGCTGGGACCGACCAGGTCGGCGTTGATGTGCTCCGGATTGACCTTCAGGTCCTTGGCCAGAGCTTCCTTGATCTGGTCGGACTTGCCGGTCTCGATGCCGGCGATCTGGATGCGCAGGGTGCCGTCACCGAGCTTCTGCACGATCGACTCCGCGCCGGAGGAGGCGTCGTGGGCGTAGCTCTCCGCCTGGGCCACCGACGTGCTCATGTGCTTCGGCGTGGTGAAGACCGCTCCGCCCTGGAACTCGATGCCCATGTTCAGGCCACGCACCGCCAGGCCCAGGATGGCCGTGATGGTGATCAGGATGGAGACGCCGTACCAGATCTTGCGGTTCTTGATGAAGTCGTAGCCGACCTCGCCGTGGTGCAGTCGGGCGCCGAGGTTGCCGAGTTTGGACACCTCACGCCTCCTTCGTCTCGATGGGGGCGGAGGGACGACGGGTGCGGCGCAGCGGAGGCTTGGCGCCCAGGCGCTTGGGATCCAGTCCCGACCAGCTGTGGCCACTCGCGAAGAACTTCCGACGGGCGAGAATCGTCATCAGCGGCTTGGTGAACAGGAAGATGACCACGACGTCGAGCAGGGTGGTCAGGCCGAGCGTGAAAGCGAAGCCCTGGACCTTGCCGACGGTGACGATGAAGAGCACCGCGGCAGCCAGGAACGACACGAAGTCGGAGACCAGGACAGTGCGTCGGGCCCGCGGCCAGCCGCGCTCGACGGAGGGGCGCAGCGAGCGGCCCTCTCGGATCTCGTCCCTTATGCGTTCGAAGAACACGATGAACGAGTCCGCTGTGATGCCGATGGCGACGATCGCGCCGCACACGGCCGGCAGGTTCAGCGCGAAGCCGATGGTCGGGCCGAGCAACGACATGAGGGTGTACGTCAGCATCGCGGAGACCATCAGCGAAGTGATGGCGATCATCGCCAGGCCGCGGTAGTAGACCACCAGGTAGATCACGACCAGGGCCAGGCCGATGGCGCCCGCGATCAGACCGGCGTGCAACTGCTCGCCGCCGAGCGCGGCGGTCACGGTGGTGACGCTGTCCTCCTTGAAGGTCAGCGGCAGAGAGCCGTAGGACAGCATGTTGGCGAGGCTCTGAGCGGACTGCTGGTCGAAACTGCCCGAGATCTGGGCGTTGCCACCGGTGATGGCGCTGCGCACGTACGGGTCCGAGACCACGTCGCCGTCCAGGACGATGGCGAACTGGTTCTGCGGGGACTGGTTCTGAGCCAGCCTGCCGGTGATGTCCGCGAACTTCTTGCCGCCCTTGCTCGTGAAGTCGAGCTGGACGATCCAGCCGGAGGCACCCTGCGTGTCGAAGACCGCCTGCGCTTTGTCGACGTCGGTGCCGTCCACCTCGGCGGGGCCGAGCAGGTACTTCTGCCACTGGCCCTGCGAGTTCTGGCCGCAGGCGACGGTCGACTCGGTGGGCAGCACGCCCTTGCCGGCGGTGGCGCGCACGCCCTGCTTGCTGCAGTCCAGGGCGGCGTACTGGGCCTGGAGCTTGCTGTTCGCGTCACCGGAGCCGCCGCTCGGGGACGGGGCGGCGCTGGCGGGGGCCGACGGGCTCGCCGAGGCCTTCGGGCTGGCCGGGGAGACACTCGCGGACGGGGTGGCGTCCGCCTTGAGGGCGTCGGTGACCGGGCGGCCCTGCTTGGTCTCGCTCGCCGAAGGAGTCGGGGAACCGGAGGGCGTCGCCTTGCCGGTGGACTTGTCGGTCGCCTTGTGAGAGGTGCTGGGCGACGGCTCGGCCGGGGCGGCGCCGCTGATGTCGGTGGCGAGGACCGGACGGAAGTACAGCTTCGCGGTGGTGCCGACCTGGTCCCGGGCCTGCTTGGAGTTGGTGCCCTTGGGGATGTTGACAATAATGTTGTCATTCCCCTGGGTCTGGACCTCGGCCTCCGACACACCGAGACCATTGACACGGCGTTCCATGATGTTGACGGCCGTGTCCATGTTGGCCTTGTTGATCGCGGATTCCTGACCGCGCTCCGGTACCGCCCGCAACGTGATGCTCGTACCGCCGGCCAGGTCGATGCCCAGGCGCGGAGCGGTGTTGCCGGTGACGAACATGCCTCCGGTGAGCGCCACAATGGCGAACAGAATGAGGGCCAGCGAGCGCCCCGGCTTGCTCTGGGCGCTCGCACTGCGTCCCTTTTTGGATACAGCCACCTTTTAGCTACTCCCTCTCGGGCCGTCCCGCGCCGGGTCAGCTCGGCGACGGCCATCACATGGTGTCGGAATCCCGCACGAAGTGAACGCATCCCAGGGCGCGCGCAGGTCGTGCCGCGCGCCCTGGGTGGTGACTACTTCGCCTCGGAGTCGCCGTCGGTCTTCTTCGGCTCGTCCTCCGCCTTCGCCTCGGCCGCGTCGGCCGGCTCCTCGGCCGCGTCCTTCTTGCCGAGGTCGATGGGCTTGTCGTCGGAGGCGCCGTCGGTGTCGGCGGACTCGTCGGTACCGGTGAGGGAGGAGGCGTCGTCGGGGACGAGGTCGGCGTCGGACTTCAGGTCGTGCTCGATGCCGTGGACGATGCGGTTGTACTCGTCGTCGCTCAGGACGGTCGCGATCGCGTTCTTGGCGAACAGCAGCTCAACGCCCGGGCCCGCGTCGAGGAGGACCGTGTCGTCGTTGACCTCCTTGACCGTGGCGTACATGCCCCCGATGGTGCGGACACCACTGCCGGGCTGCATCTGGTCGCGCATGTCCGCGGCCTGCTGCTGCTTCTTCTTGGCCGACCGGGTCATCAGGAACATGGCCCCGATGAGCACGATGAACGGGAGGAGGGTCACGAGACTCACGGGTCGGAACTTCCTTCACACGACCGCGATGGGGAGCGGCCTGATTGGTTGGGGGTATGTGTACTGCCTACAAAGGCGGCATCGGCGGAGTCTAGGCGAGTCCGCATGCAAGGAACAACGCTCAGCATGACACCTGGGTTCCTTCCCGGGCCAATACCCCAGCCGTCACGCCCCGAACAGGCCCTGTTGTCCGTTTCCCGCAGCTGACGAGCCGGGCGGGGTGAGGCCGAGGTGCGCCCAGGCGGCGGGGGTGGCGACACGGCCGCGCGGAGTGCGGGCGAGCAGGCCCTCGCGGACGAGGAACGGCTCGGCGACCTCCTCGACGGTCTCGCGCTCCTCCCCCACGGCGACCGCGAGCGTCGACAGGCCGACCGGGCCGCCGCCGAAGAGCTTCAGCAGAGCCTCGAGGACCGCCCGGTCGAGCCGGTCGAGGCCGCGGGCGTCCACCTCGTAGACCGCCAGGGCCGCGGCGGCGATCTCGCGCGTGATGGTCCCGTCGGCCTTGACCTGCGCGTAGTCGCGGACGCGGCGCAGCAGGCGGTTGGCGATGCGCGGGGTGCCCCGGGAGCGGCCGGCGATCTCGGCTGCCCCGTCGGTGTCGATCCGGACGTCGAGGAGGCTCGCCGAGCGGTGGACGACGCGCTCCAGCTCCGCGGGCCCGTAGAACTCCATGTGCGCGGTGAAGCCGAAGCGGTCGCGCAGCGGGGGCGGCAGCAGGCCCGCGCGTGTCGTGGCGCCCACGAGTGTGAACGGGGGCAGTTCGAGCGGGATGGCGGTGGCGCCGGGGCCCTTGCCGACGATCACGTCGACCCGGAAGTCCTCCATCGCCATGTAGAGCATCTCCTCGGCGGGCCTGGACATGCGGTGGATCTCGTCGAGGAAGAGCACCTCGCCCTCCTGGAGGGAGGACAGGATGGCCGCGAGGTCGCCGGCGTGCTGGATGGCGGGACCCGAGGTGATGCGGATGGGGGCGCCCATCTCGGCCGCGATGATCATGGACAGGGTGGTCTTGCCCAGGCCGGGGGCGCCGGACAGCAGCACGTGGTCGGCGGTGGCGCCGCGCGCCCGGGCGGCGCGCAGCACGAGGTCGAGCTGTTCGCGGACCTTCTCCTGGCCGATGAACTCGTCCAGGTCCTTGGGGCGCAGGGCGGCCTCGACGGCCTGGTCCTCACCGTCGGCGGCGGAACCCACCAGCCGGTCCGCCCCGGGGCCGACACGCTCCTCGGCGGCGGGCGTGTCGGTCGTGTCGTCCCAGTTCACTCACGTACTCCTGGCTCAGCGGGCTCGGTTCAGGGTCTGCAGGGCCGCCTTGAGCAACCGGCCCACCTGGGGCGTGCCCCCGGCGGCCTCGGCCTGGGGTGCCACGGCGGTCACCGCCTCGTCGGCCTCGCGGGTGGCGTATCCGAGGCCGATCAGCGCCGCGTGCAGCTGGTCGCGCCAGCCCTGGGTGACCGGCGCGCCGACGACGGGTGCGCCGACGGGCTCGCCGAGCCGGTCCTTGAGCTCCAGCAGAAGCTTCTGGGCACCCTTCTTGCCGATGCCCGGGACGGCGGTGAGGGCCTTCTCGTCTCCGGTGGCGACGGCCCGGCGCAGGGCGTCGGGCGTGTGCACGGCCAGCATCGCCTGGGCGAGCCGCGGTCCCACCCCGCTGGCGGTCTGCAGCAGCTCGAAGACCTGGCGCTCGTCGTCGTCCGCGAAGCCGTACAGGGTCAGCGAGTCCTCCCGCACGACGAGGGACGTGGCGAGCCTGGCCGGCCGGCCGAGGCGGAGCGTGGACAGCGTGTTCGGGGTGCACTGCACGGCCATGCCGACACCGCCGACCTCGACCACCGCGGCGTCGGGGGCGAGGGCTGCGACCGTGCCGCTGACGAAGGCGATCATGCCGTACGGCCTTTCGTTGTCGAGGGTTGTCCGGCCGCGTGCGCGGCGACGGCCTGCTGGAGCCGGTTCTGGGCGGGGGCTCGCCAGATGTGGCAGATGGCCAGGGCGAGAGCGTCGGCGGCGTCGGCCGGCTTGGGAGGCGCGGCGAGCCGCAGCAGGCGGGTGACCATGGCGCCGACCTGCGCCTTGTCGGCACGGCCGCTGCCGGTGACGGCGGCCTTGACCTCGCTGGGGGTGTGCAGGACGACCGGGATGCCGCGGCGGGCCGCGCAGAGCATCGCCACGGCGCTGGCCTGGGCGGTGCCCATCACCGTGCGCACGTTGTGCTGGCTGAACACGCGTTCCACCGCCACGTATTCGGGGCGGTGCTCGTCCAGCCACCGCTCTATCCCCTGCTCGACGGCGACCAGGCGGTGGCTGAGGTCGGCGTCCGCGGGGGTGCGGACGACGCCGACGCCGAGCATGGTCAGCGGCCGGCCCGCGACTCCCTCGACGACACCGACGCCGCAGCGGGTCAGTCCGGGGTCGACTCCCAGTACGCGCACGCGTGTCCCCTCCCCTCGTGACATGGTCGCGGTCCGTGGTGGTGATCTTTGCCTGACGCCAGGCTATCCGCTGCCACCGACAACGACGGCGGGCCGGCGGGAATGTCCCACCGGCCCGTACAAGCCCAGGCGATCCGCGGCGGCGGTTACGCCTCGACCTTCTCCATGATCTCGTCGCTGACGTCGAAGTTGGCGAAGACGTTCTGCACGTCGTCGCTGTCCTCGAGCGCGTCGATCAGCTTGAAGATCTTCTTGGCGCCCTCCTCGTCCAGCTCCACCTGCATGGTGGGGACGAAGTTGGCCTCGGCGGAGTCGTAGTCGATGCCGGCCTCCTGGAGGGCGGTGCGGACCGCCACCAGGTCGGTGGCCTCGCTGAGCACCTCGAAGGACTCGCCGAGGTCGTTGACCTCCTCGGCGCCCGCGTCCAGGACGGCCGTCAGGACGTCGTCCTCCGACAATTCGTCCTTGGGGACGATCACGACGCCCTTGCGGTTGAAGAGGTACGACACCGAGCCCGGGTCGGCCATGGAGCCGCCGTTGCGGGTCATGGCGACGCGGACGTCGGAGGCGGCGCGGTTGCGGTTGTCGGTGAGGCACTCGATGAGCACCGCGACACCGTTCGGCCCGTAACCCTCGTACATGATCGTCTCGTAGTCGGCGCCGCCGGCCTCGAGGCCACCGCCGCGCTTGATGGCCGAGTCGATGTTCTTGTTCGGCACCGACTGCTTCTTGGCCTTCTGCACGGCGTCGTAGAGCGTCGGGTTGCCGTCCAGGTCGACGCCGCCCATGCGAGCCGCGACCTCGATGTTCTTGATCAGCTTCGCGAAGAGCTTGCCGCGCTTGGCATCGATGACGGCCTTCTTGTGCTTCGTCGTGGCCCATTTAGAGTGGCCGGACATCTGCCTGTCTCCTTCGCGTAACCCGTCTGCGTACGAACGCAGGAATCCTACAAGGACTCCGGTGTCCGGTTCGCGCGCACCATGTCGACGAACAGGGCGTGCACGCGGTGGTCGCCGGTCAGCTCCGGGTGGAACGACGTGGCCAGCGCGTTGCCCTGGCGGACCGCGACGATGTGGCCCTCGTGCTCGGCGAGCACCTCGGCCCCGGCGCCGACGGACTCGACCCAGGGGGCGCGGATGAAGACGCCCTCCACAGGATCTCCCAGAACGCCCTTGACCTCGACGGCGGCCTCGAAGGACTCGTTCTGCCGTCCGAAGGCGTTGCGGCGCACGATCATGTCGATCCCGCCGATGGTCTCCTGGCCCGAACGCGGGTCGAGGATCTTGTCGGCGAGCATGATCATGCCGGCGCACGTGCCGTAGACAGGCAGGCCGTCCCGCACGCGCGCGCGGAGGGGGTCCATCACTCCGAAGAGGACGGCCAGCTTGGAGATGGTGGTGGACTCGCCGCCGGGGAGGACGAGGCCGTCGACCTCGGCGAGCTCTTCGGGGCGCCGCACCGGCCTGGCCACGGCGTCCGCCGCGGCCAGGGCGATGAGGTGCTCCCGTACGTCGCCCTGGAGGGCCAGGACGCCTATGACGGGTGAGTCGGTCATGTACGTGGGGTTCTCTCTGCGTGCGGTCCCTTGGAGCCCGCTCACCAGCCGCGGTTGGCGTAGCGCTCGGCCTCGGGGAGGGTGTCGCAGTTGATGCCGACCATGGCCTCGCCGAGGTTGCGGGACGCGTCCGCGATGATCTTCGGATCGTCGTAGAAGGTGGTGGCCTTCACGATGGCGGCGGCGCGCTTGGCCGGGTCGCCGGACTTGAAGATGCCGGAGCCGACGAAGACACCCTCGGCGCCGAGCTGGCGCATCAGAGCGGCGTCGGCGGGGGTGGCCACACCGCCGGCGGAGAACAGCACGACCGGGAGCTTGCCCAGCTCGGCGACCTCCTTGACCAGCTCGTACGGGGCGCGCAGCTCCTTGGCGGCGGCGTACAGCTCGTGGTTGTCGTAGCCGCGCAGGCGAGCGATCTCGTTCTTGATCTGGCGCAGGTGGCGGACGGCCTCGACGACGTTGCCGGTGCCGGCCTCGCCCTTGGAGCGGATCATCGCGGCGCCCTCGGCGATCCGGCGCAGGGCCTCGCCGAGGTTGGTGGCGCCGCAGACGAAGGGGGTGGTGAAGGCCCACTTGTCGGAGTGGTTGACCTCGTCGGCCGGGGTGAGGACCTCGGACTCGTCGATGTAGTCGACGCCGAGCGACTGAAGGACCTGGGCCTCGACGAAGTGGCCGATGCGGGACTTGGCCATGACCGGGATGGAGACGGCGTCGATGATGCCCTCGATCATGTCCGGGTCGGACATGCGGGCCACGCCGCCGTCCTTGCGGATGTCGGCGGGGACACGCTCCAGGGCCATGACCGCGACGGCGCCCGCGTCCTCGGCGATCTTCGCCTGCTCCGGCGTGACGACGTCCATGATCACGCCGCCCTTGAGCTGCTCGGCCATGCCGCGCTTCACACGGGCTGTACCGGTCTCGGGGGTCTGGGCGGAGTCGGAAATCGTGGTGGACACGGGTGACCTCACTTGGTGAGAAGAGGGTGTGGTGCGCCACTGAGGAAACGGGATTGGACCAGTCCAGAGCAAGGGCCAATGGGAACCCGGTGGATCCTTTTCGCCCGGCACCGCCCGAGAGAGCGCCACTGGTTCCGGTCAGGCGGCCCGCTCCGCCAGGGCCGTCGGCGGCTCGTCGTCCATCTCGAAGGCCATGGGGAACGGGGCGTGTCCGGCCAGCCGGAACCACCGCACCTTGCGGTGTTCGCGCAGCCGGCGGGCGGCTCCCACGGCGTCGTTGTGGAAGCGGCGGGCCATCGGCACCCTGCGCACGGCCTCGGTCAGCTCGTGCGCCGCCTCCTCTCCCCCGGGCGCCTCGCGCACCGCCTCGACCTGCTGGGCCTCGGCGAACACGGCCCGCAGTGCCTGGCTCAACTCGCTCTCCGCGACCTCCCGTTGCTCTTCCTCGGCCTGCCGCGCGGCGTGCGCGGACTCGTACAGCACGATGGAGGCCGCCGGGTCAAGCACGCCGGAGGTGGCCAGTTCCTGCGCCACCGAGGCCCGCCGCAGCAACTGCGCGTCCAGCGCGGCCCGCGCGGCGTCGATACGGGCGTGCAGCCGGTCCAGCCGCCCGGCCGTCCAGCTCAGATACAGCCCGACGGCCACGAGCGCGACGACAATCCAGATGAGCGTTACGGTCACGGGCGGCAAGGCTACCGGGACGCCACGCCCGGATGGCCGGGGCCTTGCGTCCCGGACGAGCCGCCGAGGTCAGTCCCGGGCCAGGCCCAGGCGGGCCCGCAGCCCCGTGGCGCGTTCGTCGGCGGCCACGGCCGCGGCGCCGGCGGTGACCGTCTCGTAGACGGAGAGGATGTCGGCGCCGACGGTCGACCAGTCGAAGCGCCGCACATGGGTGCTGCCGCGTTCGCGCAGTTCGGCTCGGCGGGACGGGTCGGCCAGCAGGCGCACGGCGGCTTCGGCGAGGGCGTCGGCGTCCTCGTTGGCGAAGAGTTCACCGGCCTTGCCCTGGTCCAGGACCTGGGCGAAGGCGTCCAGGTCCGAGGCGAGGACCGGGGCTCCGGCCGACATGGCCTCGACCAGGATGATGCCGAAGCTCTCCCCGCCGGTGTTCGGGGCCACGTACAGGTCGACGCTGCGCAGGAGACGCGCCTTGTCCTCGTCGCTGATCATGCCGAGGAACTCCACGCGCGAGCGCAGTTCCCTCGGCAGGTCCGCCACGGCCTGTTCCTCGTCCCCGCGGCCCGCGACCAGCAGACGGGCCCCCGGCCGGGCGGCGAGGATCCCGGGCAGCGCCCTCATCAGCACGGGCAGGCCCTTGCGGGGCTCGTCGATGCGGCCGATGAAGCCGATCGTGTCCCCCTGCCACTCGGCCTTGGGCTCGGCCTGGGCGAAGAAATCCACGTCGACGCCGTTGGGGATCACCACCGCGTCGCCGCCGAGGTGCTCGACGAGGGTGCGGCGGGCGTACTCGCTCACCGCGATCCGCGCGCTGATCTTCTCCAGGGCCGCCTGGAGGATGGCGTACGCGGCGATCATCGCCCGCGACCGGGGATTGGAGGTGTGGAAGGTGGCGACGATCGGGCCCTGGGCCGCCCAGCAGGTCAGCAGGCCCAGCGACGGCGAGGTCGGCTCGTGGATATGGATCACGTCGAACCGGCCCTCGTGCAGCCAGCGCCGCACCCGGGCCGCCGACAGGAGGCCGAAGTTGAGCCGGGCCACCGAGCCGTTGTAAGGCACCGGGACCGCCCGGCCGGCCGAGACGACGTAGGGCGGCAGCGGGGTGTCGTCGTCCGCGGGGGCGAGGACGGACACCTCGTGGCCGAGGCCGATGAAGTACTCCGCCAGGTCCCGGATGTGGAACTGCACACCACCGGGCACGTCCCACGAGTAGGGGCAGACGATGCCGATCCTCACGCCGTCGCCGTCCCGGGGTGCGCGGGATCCCGTCCGGGATCCAGGTCCGCGAGCCACAAGCGCTGAAGCATGTGCCAGTCCTCCGGATGCTCGGCGATCCCCGTGGCGAAGGCGTCGGCCAGCGCCTGTGTCATGACAGACGTCTTCTCGGCCCGCGTACCTGTCCCGGGGACGTCGACCGGAGGATGCACACGGCCCCGCATGACGGGCGAGTCGTCGTACCAGAGGGTGACGGGCAGCAGCAGGGCTCCCGTCTGCTGGGCGAGGAGGGCGGGACCGGCGGGCATCCGGGCCGTCTCGCCGAAGAACCTCACCTCCACCCCGGAGGCGGACAGGTCTCGGTCGGCGACCAGGCAGACCAGGCCGCCGTCGCGCAGCCGCCGGGCCAGCGTGCCGAACGCGGAGCCGCCGCTGTGCGGCAGGACCTCCATGCCGAGGCCCTCGCGGTAGGCGACGAACCGGTCGTAGAGCGTCTCCGGCTTCAGCCGCTCGGCGACCGTCGTGAACGGCGTCTTCAGCTCGGTGGTGACCCAGGCGCCGGCCAGGTCCCAGTTGGCCAGGTGGGGCAGGGCGAGGACGACGCCCTTGCCGGACGCCAGGCCGTCGGTCAGGTGGTGCAGGTCCTTGGGGTCGAAGCCCGCCCTGATCCGCTCGGCACTCCAGGCCGGCAGCCGGAAGGACTCCATCCAGTAGCGCAGGTACGAGCGCATCCCCGCGCGCGACAGCTCGGCGAGGCGCTCGGGGGTCGCGTCGGGCACCACGCGCTCGTAGTTGCCCTCCAGCCGCCGCACACCCTTGCCCCGCTGCCGCCAGGCCAGGTCGGCGACCGTGCGGCCGAGCCGTGCGGCGACCGGTTCGGGGAGCTTCTTGACGGTGCCCCAGCCGAGGCCGTACAGCCCGTCGGTGAGCCGCTCCTGGACGGTCATTTCGCCGCCTCGCTCCCCTGCTCCCGCCGGGCCGCCGCGGCCTCCGCCTCGGCGGACTCCCGGCGCACCGTGACGACCCGCTGGATCAGCGTGACCAGGCTGCCCGCGGCGACGATCCACAGGGCGATCGGCAGCAGGTACTGGATGCCCGGCACCCCGAACTTGTGCAGGCCCGCGAACCCGGCCGCGACCAGCGAGATCACCAGCCGCTCGGCACGCTCGACCAGCCCGTTGACGGCGACCGGCAGGCCGATCGACTCGCCGCGGGCCTTGGTGTACGACACCACCTGGCCGCTGGCCAGGCAGAAGATCGACACCGCGCACAGC
Organism: Streptomyces sp. NPDC004721; assembly: GCF_053601495.1. Lineage (NCBI taxonomy): Bacteria > Bacillati > Actinomycetota > Actinomycetes > Kitasatosporales > Streptomycetaceae > Streptomyces > Streptomyces sp. NPDC004721. Next base: position 11,117 of record NZ_JBSGBZ010000029.1, on the reverse strand, counting down.
ACGTTGTCGTTGCCATGACCCGCGTACCACAGGGCGAAACCGCCGAAGATCGCGCCGTCGGCGACCCGGTCGAGGGTGGAGTCCAGGAAAGCGCCCCAGCGGCTGGAGCGGCCGAGCTGGCGGGCCATGTTGCCGTCGACGAGGTCGGAGAACACGAACAGCGTGATCACGACCGTGCCCCAGAAGAACTCGCCCCGCGGGTAGAAGACCAGCGCACCCGCGACCACTCCGGCGGTCCCGATGAGCGTGACCGTGTCCGGGCTCACGCCCCGGCGGATGAGAAACGCGGCGAACGGTGTGAGGACACGCGTGAAGAATGCACGCGCGTACTTGTTCAGCATGGCCTTCCCGAGGGTCGGTGTCGCCGGGCGGCCCCTGCTGGCCACCGGCTGGCCCATCGTAGTCACGCGCGCGCGTGCGCGGCGGCCGGGCGCCCGACCTCCGCGGGCACCGGCGGCCGGGCGTGCGCAAGCGCTGGTGGACAGCGGGATCGGGTCCTTCGTATGGACGCAGCGTGACGGGAGTGGAAAGCTCGAAGGACCGCGGGCGTCGCAGGAGCCGCCAGTGCACGCGGTGCCGCGTGTCCGCGCCCACAGTGACCTCACCCTCAACGGGAGGCAGGATCATGGGCGACAAGACGCAGACCCACCCCGGAGCCGCCGGCAGGGCAAGGGCGGCCGACCATCCCGCATCCGTACGCAATGTGGTGCTGGTCGGCCACTCCGGATCGGGCAAGACGACCCTGGTGGAGGCTCTCGCGCTGACCGCAGGAGCGGTGAACCGCGCCGGCCGCGTGGAGGACGGCGGCAGCATCTCGGACTACGACGAGATCGAGCACCGGCAGCAGCGCTCGGTGCAGCTCTCCCTGGTACCCGTCGAATGGGACGGCATCAAGATCAACGTGCTGGACACCCCCGGCTACGCCGACTTCGTCGGGGAGCTCAGGGCCGGTCTGCGTGCCGCGGACGCGGCCCTGTTCGTCGTCTCGGCCTCCGACGGCGTGGACGGCTCGACCCGCGTGGTCTGGGAGGAGTGCGCGGCCGTCGGCATGCCCCGCGCCATCGTGATCACGCATCTGGAGTCCGCGCGCGCGGACTTCGAGGAGATGACACGGGTGTGCGCGGAGGCGTTCGGCGCGGACGACCCCGACGCCGTCCTGCCGCTCTACCTGCCGCTGCGCGGCCCGCAGGGACCCGACGGGCACGCGCCCGCGACCGGTCTGGTCGGACTGCTGACGCAGAAGCTGTTCGACTACTCCTCCGGCGAGCGCAAGGAGTCCGAACCGGGCGAGGACCAGCTGCCGCAGCTGGAGGAGGCCCGCAACCGGCTGATCGAGGGCATCATCGCCGAGAGCGAGGACGAGACCCTCATGGACCGCTACCTCGGCGGTGAACAGGTCGACGTCAAGACGCTCATCGAGGACCTGGAACGGGCCGTCGCGCGCGGGGCGTTCTTCCCCGTCCTGGCCGCCGCGCCCGCCGCCGAGGGCGCCAGGCAGGGCATCGGCACCGTGGAGCTCCTTGACCTGATCACCCGCGGCTTCCCCACCCCGCTGGAGCACGAGGCACCCGCGGTCACCACCATCGACGGCGGCCCGCGCGAACTGCGGCCGTGCGACCCGGACGGGCCGCTGGTCGCCGAGGTCGTCAAGACCTCCTCCGACCCGTACGTCGGCCGCGTCTCCCTGGTCCGCGTCTTCTCCGGCACCCTGCGCCCCGACGAGACCGTGCACGTCTCCGGACACGGCCTGGCCGACCGCGGACACGAGGACCACGACGTCGACGAGCGGGTCGGCGCCCTGTCCACGCCCTTCGGCAAGCAGCAGCGCCCGGTGACGCACGTCATCGCCGGCGATCTCGCGTGCGTGGCGAAACTGGGCCGCGCCGAGACCGGCGACACGCTCTCCGCCAAGGACGACCCGCTGCTGATGGAGCCGTGGCAGATGCCCGACCCGCTGCTGCCGCTCGCCATCCAGGCCCACAGCAAACCCGACGAGGACAAGCTCTCCCAGGGCCTGGCCCGGCTGGTCGCGGAGGACCCGACGATGCGCCTGGAGCAGAACCAGGACACCCACCAGGTGGTGCTGTGGTGCCTGGGCGAGGCCCACGCCGACGTCGCCCTGGAACGGCTGCGCAGCCGCTACGGCGTCCAGGTCGACGTCGTACCGCACCGGGTCTCGCTGCGCGAGACGTTCGCGGACCGGTCCGCGGGGCGCGGACGGCACGTCAAGCAGTCCGGCGGCCACGGCCAGTACGCCATCTGCGAGATCGAGGTGGAGCCGCTGCCCGGCGGCTCGGGCATCGAGTTCGTGGACAAGGTCGTCGGCGGAGCCGTGCCACGGCAGTTCATCCCCTCGGTGGAGAAGGGCGTACGGACCCAGGCCGCCAGGGGCGTCGCCGCCGGCCACCCGCTGATCGACGTACGGATCACCCTGCTGGACGGCAAGGCCCACTCGGTGGACTCCTCCGACGCGGCCTTCCAGACCGCGGGCGCGCTCGCACTGCGGGAAGCCGCGGCCGACGCGCGGATCCACCTGCTGGAACCGGTGGCCGAGGTGACCGTGCTGGTCGGCGACGACTATGTGGGCCCCGTGATGAGCGACCTGTCCGGACGGCGCGGCCGGGTACTGGGCACCGAACAGGTGGGCAGCGGCCGCACCCTGATACGCGCCGAGGTGCCCGAGATCGAGATCGGCCGGTACGCGATCGACCTGCGCTCCCTGTCGCACGGCACGGCCCGCTTCGACCGCAGGTACGTACGGCACGAGCCGATGCCGCCCCAGGTGGCCGAACGGATACGCCAACAGGAGCGCGAAGCTTCATAGTCGGCGCGCCCGGCGCACAACCAGGGCGCTGGAACGCATCGTTGCGAACAGGTGGACGGCTCCGGCCGTCCGCCTGTCCGCGCGCTCGGCTGCCGATACCCTGATGACCTGATCAACAGGTGTGCCGGGCAGGGAAGTCGGGAAGGCCGCAGATGCAGGAGCGGCGGCAATGGGGGCGGAAGTGACGGACGGATTCGATTTCAGTCCCGGGGCTCAGGTGCCCCTGTCCGGCTCGGCGGGGCAGACAGCGGCGACCAACTCGCTCGCCGCGGCCGCCTACCGGGACGACGAAGTGACCAAGATCCTGGCCGCGGACAACGAATGGCACCAGTCCAAGGTCAGCCTGCCGCGCCCCTGGGCGAAGATCTTCCGCCCCAGGTTCGGCGAGGCCTTCTCCCGCGCGGTGATCGACCGCATGCTCGGCGCCGGGCGCAAACCGCTCATCCAGTCCTTCGGCCTCGAACCCCAGGTCGTCGTGGAGCACTGCCTGGCCGCCCACCGCATCCGCCGCGACCGCGACAACTGGCTGACGGCGGTGACCGTACTGTGCGGGGCGCTCTTCCTGCCCGGCCTCCTCGTGTGGCTGCTCGTGTTCACCCTGCGCGCCACCATCGGCAAACGTGAGGACAAACGGGCCGGCGCCCTCGCCAACACCCTGCTGGTCGCCATGGCCGCACTCGCCGTGCTCTTCCTGATCAAGATGCCCTTCACCGACTTCTGGGCGTGGTACGCACGCGCGGCGGTCGTCATGCCCGTGATCGGCTGGTTCTGGGCCAAGCAGATCTGCGAACGCTCGGCGCGCGAACTGCGGGAGCGCTGGGAAGGCCTCCTGACCGGCGGTGGCGTGGGCGCCAAGATCCCCGAAGCCGTACCGGGCAACCCCGGCGACGCGGCCGAACAAGTACGCAAGGAACTCGCCCGGCTCAGTGCCGAGCAGCGCTCCAACTCCGTCTTCTACGCCGGCCCCAAGGGCATACTCGGCATGGGCACGCGCTGGGGCAGCTGGCAGCTGGCCGAGGAACTGGTCTCCGCCGAACCGGGCAAGGAGTTCCACCCCTTCCGCAGCTGGGACGTCATCACCGCGATCCAGGGCGGCCTGGCCATGCTGGAACGCACCTCCATCAACACCGGCGGCTTCCCCAAGCCGACCGTCACCCACTGGGTCGTCACACCGATCGGGGAGAACGCCAAGGAGGTCTCCCGGCCGAGCGGCGCCGACGTCGAGACGTACACGGTCAAGACGCACGCCATGCAGGACATCTGCAACAAGCAGCAGTTCGGCAGCGGCGACCGCCACTACCTCGGCGTGCAGTGGACCCTCTGGGACGGCCACCTGGTGATCACCATGCTGGTCACCGTGACGGTGCTGCACGACACCCTGCGCATCGAGGTCACCGGCCACGCCCTCGGACCGGTCAACCCCCTGTTCAACGAGAAACCGGCGGCCAAGGAGAAGACGGTCCAGAAGGCGCTCCGCTTCTGGGAGACCCGCAAGGTGAAACTGCCCCTGATCGACGCCGACGAGGTGGTACGGCTCGCCGCCCGCGCCCCCCTGTCCTGGTACCCGCCCCTGCTGAACTGGCTCGGCGGCAGCCTCACCCTGCCCGAGCCGTTCGGGCTGCGGCACGCCTGGGCCGACCAGCCCTGGCGCCACCGCTTCATGGCCGACGACGCGCTGCGCGCCGCCACCCCCGTGCTGCGGGTGGTGCACGCCGCGGCGCTCAAGGTCCTCAAGGAGAACGGCGTGAACGTCGAGAAGTTCGGCTCCCGCTCCGCGGTCCTCAGCGGCGCCGTCCAGGACGTGTCACCGAAGAAGGCCGACTCCTACGACGCGTGAGGCGTACGCCCGCGGTGCGGGCTACGCCTGCCAGGCCTCCGCGAGCATCGTGCGGGTGTCGGCGAGGAGCTGCGGCAGGACCTTCGTGTGGCCGACCACCGGCATGAAGTTCGTGTCACCGCCCCAGCGGGGCACGATGTGCTGGTGCAGATGGGCCGCGATACCGGCGCCGGCGACCGTGCCCTGGTTCATGCCGATGTTGAAGCCATGGGCGCCGGAGGCGGCGCGCAGCGCCCGCATCGCCTGCTTGGTCAGCTCCGCCAGCTCCGCGGTCTCCGCCTCGGTCAGGTCCGTGTAGTCGGCGACGTGGCGGTAGGGCACGGTCATCAGGTGGCCGCCGTTGTAGGGGTACAGATTGAGCACCGCGTACACCAGCTCGCCGCGCCGGACGATCAGCCCGTCCTCGTCGGACTTGGCCGGGATCGAGCAGAAGGGGCAGCCGTCGTCGGCACCGGGGCCGCTCGGCTTGTTCTCGCCCTGGATGTAGGCCATCCGATGGGGCGTCCACAGGCGCTGGAACGCGTCCTGCGTCCCCACTCCGATCTGCTGTTCCGGCTCACTCGTCATGCGTGCAGCATATGGCGTGCGACCTGCGGACAGGCAAAGGCCCCCGGGGATACCCCGGGGGCCTGAAGGCCTGTGTCGGTGGCCGCCGCATCACACCTGTACGCGGCGCTCCACCACGTCGAGGAGCTTCGCCAGCGCCTCGTCACGCGGAATGCCGTTCTCCTGCGAACCGTCGCGGTAGCGGAACGACACCGTGCCCGCGTTCATGTCGTCGTCACCGACGATGATCATGAACGGCACCTTGAGCTTCTGATGCGTCCTGATCTTCTTCTGCATGCGGTCCGAGGAGGAGTCCACCTCGACGCGCAGGCCCTTCTTCTTCGCGTCCGCGGCGAACTTCTGGAGGTACTCCACGTGGGCGTCGCCGACCGGGATGCCGACCGCCTGCACGGGCGCCAGCCACGCCGGAAACGCGCCCGCGTAGTGCTCGAGCAGCACCGCGAAGAACCGCTCGATGCTGCCGAACAGCGCGCGGTGGATCATGACCGGGCGCTGCTTGGAGCCGTCCGCGGCCGTGTACTCCAGGTCGAAGCGCTCGGGCAGGTTGAAGTCGAGCTGGACCGTCGACATCTGCCAGGTGCGGCCGATGGCGTCCTTGACCTGGACGGAGATCTTCGGGCCGTAGAAGGCCGCGCCGCCCGGGTCCGGGACCAGCTGCAGGCCCTGCTTCTCGCCGACCTGGCGCAGGGTCTCGGTGGCCTCTTCCCAGACCTCGTCGGAGCCGACGTACTTCTCCGGGTCCTTGGTGGACAGCTCCAGGTAGAAGTCGGTCAGGCCGTAGTCGCGCAGCAGGTTCAGCACGAAGGTGAGCGTCTTGTCGAGCTCGTCGGCCATCTGCTCGCGGGTGCAGTAGATGTGCGCGTCGTCCTGGGTGAAGCCGCGGGCACGGGTCAGGCCGTGCACGACGCCCGACTTCTCGTAGCGGTAGACCGTGCCGAACTCGAAGAGCCGCAGGGGCAGTTCCCGGTACGACCGCCCGCGCGCGTCGAAGATCAGGTTGTGCATCGGGCAGTTCATGGGCTTGAGGTAGTAGTCCACGCCCTCGTCGAGCTGCATGGGCGGGTACATGCCCTCGGCGTACCAGTCCAGGTGGCCCGAGGTCTCGAAGAGCTTCCCCTTGGTCGCGTGCGGGGTGTAGACGAACTCGTAGCCCTCCTCCTCGTGGCGGCGGCGCGAGTAGTCCTCCATCACTCGGCGGATGATGCCGCCCTTGGGGTGGAAGACCGCCAGACCGGAGCCGATCTGCTCGGGGATGGAGAACAGGTCCAGCTCGTTGCCCAGCTTGCGGTGGTCGCGCTTCTCGGCCTCGGCGAGGAAGTCGAGGTACGCCTTCAGCTCGTCCTTGGACGGCCAGGCGGTGCCGTAGATGCGCTGGAGCTGCTTGTTCTTCTCGTTGCCGCGCCAGTACGCCGAGGCGTTGCGCATCAGCTTGAACGCCGGGATCAGCCGGGTGGAGGGCAGGTGGGGACCGCGGCAGAGGTCCTTCCAGCACAGCTCGCCGGTCTTGGCGTCCAGGTTGTCGTAGATCGTCAGCTCGCCGGCGCCGACCTCGACGTCCGCTCCGTCGTCGTGCGACGCGGAGCCCTTGAGGCCGATCAGCTCCAGCTTGTACGGCTCGTCGGCCAGCTCCTCGCGGGCGGCCTCGTCGCTGACGGCGCGGCGGGAGAAGCGCTGGCCCCGCTTCTGGATCTCCTGCATCTTCTTCTCGATGGCCTTGAGATCCTCGGGCGTGAACGGCTTCTCGACGTCGAAGTCGTAGTAGAAGCCGTCCCTGACCGGCGGGCCGATGCCCAGCTTGGCCTCGGGGAAGATCTCCTGCACGGCCTGCGCCATGACGTGCGCGGTGGAGTGGCGCAGGATGTTGAGGCCGTCCTCGGAGGAGATCTCGACGCCCTCGACGGTCTCGCCGTCCTCGACCTCGTAGGCGAGGTCCTTGAGTTCGCCGCCGACGCGCGCGGCGACGATCGAGCGCTCGCCGGCGAAGAGGTCGGCGGCCGTGGTGCCCGTCGTCACCGTGCGCTCTTCCCGCTCGGAATCGCGTTGGATGATCACACGGACGTCTGACACCGGTCTCTCCTGACTGCAGGTGGGGTGCGGCGCCATACCTGGAGCGCGCGCATGACTGGGATCGTACCGACCCCGGGCCCGTGACCGCGAAACGATTACGCACGGTCCACGGTCGGTCGCAGTCGTTCGCCTCAGTCGTGGTCGTCCCCGCCGCACGCCTCCTCGAAATAGTCCCTGTCCTTGGCGTTCTCCTGCAACGACTTCATCAGCCGGTCCCGCTCCTCGTCGTCCACCTGAACGGGTACGACGCCGGAGGCGCCCGTGAGCCGGCGGAAGCCACCGCGGCTCTCCAGCCGTCCGAGCACGCGCACGGGCAGTCCGACGAGGTGGGCGTGCCCGGCGATGCGGTAGTCCTCCTCGTCCAGGGTCGCGCGCACGTACGGCACTTCGGCGCCCGCGAGCACCCGCAGCCGTACGGTGCCCTCGCCGCGCGGCTGCGCTCTGCGCATCCGCACCACGGTGCCGGTGATCCGCGCGGGCACCGACGGTTCGGCGCGCAGATAGCGGGCGCCGGCCTCGCGGAGCACGGGCAGGTCGCCCGGCGAGAACTCGACGGCCTCGGCGGCGGCCGCGCAGGCCTCGGGGACACCCGCGGCGGGCGCCCACTCGACATCGACCCGCGCGCCCTCGGTGCCGCGGACGAGGGCGGCGACGGCCTCGGTGAGTTCACGGCTGGCGCCCGCGCGGACGGCACCGTCGAAGGCGTCCATGGCGCCGGTGGCCCGGCGGTAGTCGACGGCCTCGCGGACGGCGTACAGGGCCTGGTGGAGGCATACGGCGAGGGGGCGTCCGGGGTCGACGGGGACGAAGGCGGTCAGGCCGCGGCCGTCGGCGGCGGAGCCGACGAGGACGTGGTCCAGGCAGGCGGCGGCCGAGCGCCGGTGGCGGGCGCCGTGGTAGCCGGCACGCGCGCATGTGGCGAGCGCGGCGGCGAGCAGCATCTGCCGGGCGGCGGCGCGCAGCCGTTCCTCGACGGTCCAGCCGGCGGCGTCGGCCGGCCCCTCCGGTACATCCCGCCACCAGCGGATCTCGTCGCTGGGCAGGGTGAGCGCGACCAGTACCTCGCGCGCGGAGGGCATGCCGCTGCGGGCGAGGGCGTCCAGCGCCTCGCCGAGCAGGTCGTCGCTGTCGGGGAAGGCGCGGCTCTCGGGCACGAGCAGGCTGGTGCCGGCACCGCCGGGGCCGGGCGGGGTCCAGCGGCCGTAGCGGCCGGCGGCGCCGCCGCGCCGCTGCCAGCCGTGCCGGCGCAGCAGGGTCCCGAGGACGGCGGGGTCGACGTCGGAGGGCGCGGGAAGGCGGTTGCGGTGGGCGTCGACGGGGTGCGGCCGCACCGGTCGCAGCGGTTCGTCGAGGGGGCGGTGCGTCATGGTCTGCCTCCCGTCCCGACCCGCGTCATGATCTCGCACAGGGCCCGGTCGTCGAAGATGCGCGAGGTCGGGATCCGCACGGTGGTGCGGTGCCGGCCGGTGAGGGGGTGGCCGGCGAGGTTGACCCAGTAGCAGCAGTGCCTGAGGTCGAGCCGGTCATGGCCGGCGCGCAGCCACTGGTCCTGCGACCGGGGCACGATCATCACGACGAGGATCTTGTGCACCGAGACCGGGGTGCGGGCGAGTTTCGCCAGGTGGGCGTTGTCCAGCGTGAAGGAGAAGAACCGGCCCGGGGGGTTGGGCGGTACCTGGTAGGTGCACTTCAGCTGCACCTTGATGGTCACCTCGTCGTCGACGGTGTGTCCGGGGGCGCTGTGGCTGACGTGCCAGTCGATGCCGTTGTCGGGGAAGGGCTGCGACAGCGAGCAGCCGGCCGCCGCGGCGACCGCGTGCAGATAGCCCACCTGAAGTGTCTCCATGCAGGCGGTGGTGGCGAGTGTGCCCCGTGGGGCGCTCGCGCGCTCGGGCAGCAGCCCGCCCCGCTCGGGCTGCGCCATCACCATGACCAACAGCCTTCCACGATTGGTGAATCCCCGCTGCGGGCGCGTGAACTGCAAAGACCCGCACTCCTGTTGTGTCCTTCCGGCGTACGGCGCAAACAGCCCGGGTATCACCAAACGGGCAGAAGGCGAACGCAGGAGACGCCGCGTCAGCTGCCCAGGTGGACGGAGGAGTTGTGGGCGTATGACGTGCTGGTACGAGGGGCCTCTGGCCGCGTTCGACACGGAGACGACGGGCGTCGACGTCGAGACCGACCGCATCGTGTCGGCCGCCGTCGTCGTCCAGGACGGCCCGGCCTTCCGGCCGCGGGTTCACCGCTGGCTGGTGAATCCGGGCGTGCCGGTTCCGGAGGCGGCGACGGCGGTGCACGGGCTGACCGACGAGCATCTCCAGCGCAACGGGCGCTGGCCGGCGCCGGTGATGCACGAGCTGGCCGAGGAGCTGGCGGAGCAGGCCGCTCTGGGGCGGCCGCTGGTGGTGATGAACGCGCCGTTCGATCTGACGCTGCTGGACCGGGAGTTGCGTCGCCATCGGGCCTCGTCGCTGGACCACTGGTTCGAGGCGTCGTCGCTGCGGGTGCTGGATCCGCGGGTGCTGGACAAGCATCTCGACCGCTACCGCAAGGGCAGGCGCACCCTCACCGATCTGTGCGCGCACTACGGCGTGGCCCTGCAGGACGCGCACGACGCGGCGGCGGACGCCCTGGCCGCGATGGAAGTGGTCCGCGCGCTCGGCCGCCGGTTCGCGGCCCGCCTGGAGCGGCTGACCCCGGCGGAACTGCACACGCTGCAGACGGGATGGCACGCGGCGCAGGCCCGCGGTCTTCAGGCGTGGTTCGCGCGCAGCGGGACGGAGGAGACGGTGGACCCGTCGTGGCCGCTGCGTCCGGACCTGCCGGCGGCGGCCGCGTAGGCATGAGAAAAGGCCGGTCCGCCTGTGCGGACCGGCCTTACCCGGTGGGCGATACTGGGTTCGAACCAGTGACCTCTTCGGTGTGAACGAAGCGCTCTCCCACTGAGCTAATCGCCCGGGAACGCACTGAACCATACAGGTCTGCGGGGCGTTCGTTCAAACCGCTTCCAGGTGTGCGGCCAGTCCGCGTCGTCCGGCTCGCATCATCAGCCGGTGGTTCGCGCGAAAGAGGGGCCGGCCGGGCACGGCGAACCGCCTGAGCAGCGGTTTGTTCACGTCGACGACCTGGTCGTAGCGGGCGAGGGTGCCGGTGCCGTGCGCGGTGAGCGTCCAGCGCGCCCAGCCGTCGACGTCCCCGGTGAGCACGGCCTCCAGGACTCCGGCGGCCGGGTCGCGGCGTACCTCGCGCGCGGTGAAGGTCAGGTCGTAGGGCAGGAGGGAGCGGATCCGGATCACGCCGGTCGCCGCGTCGGTCCGGGTCACCTCGCGCACCTGCCGCCACCAGCGGGGGTAGTCCTCGACCCGTTCCAGTGCCCGGTAGACGGCGTCGGGCGGTGCGGGCAGGGTCCACCAGGTGCGGAAGCGGTAGTGGGTCCAGTCCATGGGACGAGTCTGGACCGGGCGCCCGCCGGTTCGGGATCTCTCCTTCCGTACCCGTGAAGAAAGGTGACGGCGTTTTGGAAAAGGTCCGGGGATTTCCTCCGGAGGCAACGTCCGGAACTTCTCCCGGAATGGGACATAGTCCCGGAAGTCGGCCTTCTCCTTGATCCTCAAATACTTCTTCGGGAAGAACGGGACGGGTGGTCGACTTCTCGGCGCGATCGCCGACGCCGCACTCAGAAGTAACGGATCGTCACCGCGCTCCCCGGCGCCCCGTACATACGCCGGCGGCCCGTCCGCGTGATCGCAGACGGGCCGCCGGTTCCGGGTGGGCGATACTGGGTTCGAACCAGTGACCTCTTCGGTGTGAACGAAGCGCTCT
>NZ_JBSGBZ010000028.1:0-114228 GCF_053601495.1 Streptomyces sp. NPDC004721 | reverse complement strand
GACCGTGAAGGTCTTGTTGTCCGTCGAGTCGATCGACTGGGCATTGACGTAGACGGTCTTGCCGCTCTGGTCGTAGTCGACGAGCCCGGAGAAGAGCGACTTGATGACAATGCTGCCGTTGGACTCCATGGTGTTCGCCGGCTGCAGCGGGTTCTGCGGCTCGCCGACCTCGATGGAGAACTTACCGGTCGGGTCGATCGCGGCCTTCTTGCCACTGCCCTTGTCGCTGCCACCGCCGCCACAGGCCGTCACGCCCAGTGCCACAACCGCGGCCATCGCAACCCACTTGGCGCTCTTGGCACCACGCATGGGGCTCCTCCTCATGAGTCCATTGGTTCACCGCATGGAGGGACACACGACGCATCACCGTCACCGGTGCCTGAAATCGTCAGGTGCCCCCCGCGCTCGCGAGTCGTCGCCGGCTGCAGCGCGTGACCCGTTGTTCCGAGCTCTACGCGCCTAACTATCTGCCATCCGAACGGGAACGAACCACACCTTCAAGGTTTCGGTTCGATCACACCTGACGTCTACTTCTCCCAAAATCCGGACAAAGGGTTTCGTGAAAGATCACAGCGAAACGGACTTGTTACACAACTATCGGGCTTCGCTGTCCGGATAGCGGACAAGGGAGAGGGAAAACCGGTTGCGCCGACCGGCGGTTGAGCCCATGCCGACACCACCGGTGCTGTCTCACGGGCCGGGCGAGGACGGCCGAGCCGCGGATTCCGGCCGTGGCGACACCGGCGAAGCTCCCACAGGTGGGGCTCGGAGGCCAGATCTGACGCCCCGTTATAGGGAAAACCCTGTACCGGCCCGCCGGTCGCCGACCGGCGGGAAACAGGCGCCCACCCGCGTACCGCCGGGTGGGCGCCTGGAAGCGAGGACGGGCCGGGGAGCGGCCCCGGCCGTTCCTCAGCTGTGCTTGGCGCGGCTGGCGGCGCGGGCGCGGTCGCGCTGGTCGAGGACGACCTTGCGGATGCGGACCGCCTCCGGGGTCACCTCGACGCACTCGTCGTCGCGGCAGAACTCCAGCGACTGCTCCAGGGAGAGCTTGCGCGGCGGGACGATCGCCTCGAACGAGTCGGCCGACGACGACCGCATGTTGGTGAGCTTCTTCTCCTTGGTGATGTTGACGTCCATGTCGTCGGAGCGGGAGTTCTCACCGACGATCATGCCCTCGTACACCTCGGTGCCCGGATCCACGAAGAGCACGCCGCGCTCCTGGAGGTTCGTCATCGCGAACGCGGTGACGGCACCGGAACGGTCGGCGACCAGGGAGCCGTTGTTACGGGTCTGCAGCGCGCCGAACCAGGGCTCGTGACCCTCGTGGATCGAGTGGCCGATGCCCGTGCCGCGGGTCTGGGTCAGGAACTCGGTGCGGAAGCCGATCAGGCCCCGGGAGGGCACGACGAACTCCATGCGGACCCAGCCGGAGCCGTGGTTGGACATGTTGTCCATCCGGCCCTTTCGCACGCCCATGAGCTGCGTGACGGCGCCCATGTGCTCCTCGGGCACGTCGATCGTCATGCGCTCGACCGGCTCGTGAACCTTGCCGTCGACCTCCTTGGTGACCACCTGTGGCTTGCCGATGGTCAGCTCGAAGCCCTCACGGCGCATCTGCTCGACCAGGATGGCCAGCGCCAGCTCGCCGCGGCCCTGCACCTCCCAGGCGTCCGGGCGCTCGGTGTCCAGGACGCGCAGCGAGACGTTACCGATCAGCTCGCGCTCCAGGCGGTCCTTGACCTGGCGGGCGGTGACCTTGCGGTCCTTCACGGCCGCCTTCGCGTCGGCGCCCTTGCCGGTGCCGCCGCGGCCGACCAGCGGGGAGGTGTTGGTGCCGATGGTCATGGAGATCGCCGGCTCGTCGACCGTGATCAGCGGCAGCGGGACGGGGTTCTCGGTGTCCGCGAGGGTCTCGCCGATCATGATGTCCGGGATGCCCGCGACGGCGCAGATGTCACCGGGGCCGGCCTTCTCGGCGGGCTTGCGGGTGAGCGCCTCGGTCATCATCAGCTCGGAGATCCGCACGTTCTGCACGGAGCCGTCGCGCTTGATCCACGCGACCGTCTGGCCCTTGCGCAGCTCGCCCTGCTCCACGCGCAGCAGCGCGATACGGCCGAGGAAGTTGTCCGCGTCGAGGTTGGTGACGTGCGCCTGGAGGGGGGCGGCCTCGTCGTAGACGGGGGCCGGGATGTGCTGGAGGATCGTGGAGAAGAACGGCTCCAGGTTTGTGGAGTCGGAGGGGACCGTGCCGTCCTCCGGCTTGGTCAGCGAGGCGATGCCGTCCCGGCCGCACGCGTAGACGATCGGGAACTCGATCTGGTCCTCGTCGGCGTCCAGGTCCAGGAACAGGTCGTAGGCCTCGTTGACGACCTCGTCGATCCGGGCGTCGGGCCGGTCCGTCTTGTTGATGCAGAGGATCACGGGCAGCCGGGCCTGGAGGGCCTTGCGCAGCACGAAGCGGGTCTGCGGCAGCGGGCCCTCGGAGGCGTCGACGAGCAGGACGACGCCGTCGACCATCGACAGGCCGCGCTCGACCTCGCCACCGAAGTCGGCGTGGCCGGGGGTGTCGATGATGTTGATCGTGATGGGCTCCCCGCCGTCCTTGGGGTGGTACTTCACCGCCGTGTTCTTGGCGAGGATCGTGATGCCCTTCTCACGCTCCAGGTCGTTCGAGTCCATCATGCGTTCGTCGACCTGGTCGAGCTGGTGCGCGGCGAAGGCGCCGGCCTGCTTCAGCATGGCGTCGACGATGGTGGTCTTGCCGTGGTCGACGTGGGCGACGATGGCGACGTTGCGGATGTCGTGGCGCGTGGCCATAGTGAGGCGTACTCCCGAAGTGTGCGGACGACCTGCGCGTACGTCGGTGTTACGCGGGCCCTGCCGGGCGGGACACGCCACGGCCTCAACCCATGGTACGGGCCGCCGAGGTGCGCCCGAAAAAAAGGGCGGGGCAAGCGCCCGCCAAAACGCGGAGTGTGTCCGCGCGATCACAAATCAGGCTTCTCCCGAAAAGGGTGGCGACCCCCGGGGCCGACGGGCCCTCGGAGGTCGCCCGACCGCGGCTTTCCGGCCGTGGCCTGCCGGTCTCAGCCCTTCGGCGACGCGCCGCCCGACGGCTTCGCCCCCTTCTTCAGGAAGCCCATGTCCTCGTAGACGGGGGTCTGGAAACCGAAGGCCCCGACGTTCACGAGGTTCTTGCGGACGACCGTCAGCTGGGGACGCTGGTAGAGGGGGATCGAGCCGGCCGCCGCCCAGATGCGGGCGTCGGCCTTGCGCAGCAGGCCGGCCTGCTCCCCCTCGTCCAGGGTGGTGATGGCCTGGTCGAAGAGCTGGTCGACCTGGTCGGTGCCGACGCGGGTGTAGTTCTGCTGGACATTCAGGGAGCCGTCGGCGGCCGGTACGGGCTTGGCGTAGATGGGGCGGGCGTCGGTGGCCGGCCAGGCGGAGGCGGGCCAGGAGTACAGCGCGAGGTCGAACTGCCCGGAGGCGATGTGGTCCCGGAAGTAGCTCTCGTCGGGGACCCTGGTGATCTCCGTGCCGACGCCGACCTTCTTGAGCATGGCGGTGACCCGGTCGGCCACCTTGCGCAGCGTGTCCGAGCCGGGGCCGGAAGGAACCACGAAGCGCAGCGTGAGCGGCTTGCCGTCCTTGGCCAGCGGCCCGGCGGCGGCACCGGGCCGCGGCGCGGCGGTGCCCTTGGGGGCGTAGGCACCGGGCGCGCTGCCCTGCTTGAGGTGGTCGTTCGTGTACTGCCTGCCGTCCTGGGCGAGTTGCCTGGCGCCCTCGTCGCCCGGCCCGCGCTGCTCCTGCTGGTCCTTGTGGTCCCGCTCCTGCTCGCTCGGGCCGGGTGCCTTGCCGTCCTCCGCGTGGTCGTTCTGGCCGACGATGTACGTCCCGTCGCCGTCCCCGGCGGAGTTCTGTGAGCCGTGGTGGCCCTCGCCGCCGGCCGCCTTGTCGGGCTTCTCGGGCTTCGCGGGCTTCTTGGGGTCCTTCTGCTCCTTGACCGGGCCGGGCACCCAGCCGGCGTCCGCGAGCAGGTCCCGCGCCTGGGCGGCGTCCTGGCCGCCGAGGGCGTCGCTGCTGTCGGCGTAGGCGTTCTGGCCGGACACGGCGAGGTGGCTGCCGACCGGGACCGAGGGCAGGCCGAGCGGCTTCAGGGCGATCTCGGCGAGTTCCTTGCGGTCCAGCGCGTGCGCCACCGCGCGGCGGACGCGCTCGTCGGCCAGGGGGCCCGCGGAGCCGTTGAGGGCGAGCTGGGTGTACGCGGGCTCCAGCGACTTGCGCACCTGGAAGTCGCGCAGCACCTGCTGCTGCCGCAGGTATGTGGTGAGCGACGTGCGCTCCGCCGCCAGGGCGCGGCGCTCGCGGTCGGCGGCCTTGTCGTCGGAGCCGTGCAGCACCGCCCAGGAGAGCAGCGCCCTGGCGGCGGTGCGGCTGCCGGCCGGGCCATGGAGGGGGCTGCCGCCCCGGGCGCCGGCGGACGTGATCCGCGGGACGTCGGCGGGGTCGATGTCGGCCACGTCCACGGAACCCTCGGCGAGGGCGGCGGCCCGCTTGTCGCGCGGCACCTCGTGCAGCACGATCTCGGACAGCTTGACCTGACGGCCCCACCAGCGCGGGTTGCGGCCGAGGACGACGTCCTTGGTCTTGGTGTCGATCTTCTGCACGGCGAACGGTCCGGCGCTGACCGCCAGCTTCCTGCGGGCGCCGTCGTTGAAGGCGTTCGCGGTGCCCATGACGTCCTTGGGGTACAGCGGCGAGAACAGCGACCGCCAGTCGGCGTAGGGGCGGGCGAAGGTGACCCGGACCTCCAGGTCGTTGGCGCCGCGCTCGATCTTCTCGATGCGGTCGTACCCGGCGTTGCGGGCGGTCCAGTACGCCGAGTTCTTGCCGGACAGGGCGCGCCACTGGGCGGCGAAGTCGGCGGCGCCGACCTCGCGGCCGTCGCTCCAGACGGCCTGCTGGTTGAGCCGGTAGACGACGACCTGCTTGGGCTCGGTCTCGACCACCCGGGCGGAGTCCAGGTAGTCGGCGTCGGGCTGAGGGTGGCCGTTCGCGTCGAGCCGGAACATGGTGGGCAGCACTGCCTGGGCGATGCGGGTGGTGCCGGCGTCGGCGTCCGCCTGGAAGGCGTTCAGTGTCTGCGGCATCGCGTCCACCGCCCAGCGCAGCCTGCCTCCGTCGGCGATCTGCTTGCGGGCTGCGGGCGCGATGTCCTGGGCGGCCAGCGGCTTGCTGCCCTCGTCGTCCGAGCCGCAGCCGGCGAGGAGTGGCACCGCGAGGGCGCCGGCGGTCAGGAAGGCGGCCGAGCGCATGACCGCGCGCGGACGGACACCGTCGTAGGACATCTGTGCTACCTCCGTGGAGCCGCTCCCGCCGGTGGCACGGGTGGGGTTTGATCCCATTTGGCGGTATTTTGGTGTTCATCAGATCTACGGCCCACTGAAGGGGAAAGGGTTCGTCAGCCGGAGGCGACACGGCGGAGCGGGTCCGGAAGGTCACCCGTTCGGCGCAGGTGGTCCCCGGCGCACACAGAGCGCGTGCGGGCGTGCGTGTGGGATGTGCAATCCGCCAATCGCGGCACATCCCTTCCCACCGACAGGTGTGACGCGCAACACTCGCAGGCGCATGAACGTTGCCGCCTAGGGCTGTACGCCCATGGAAGCGAGGTCACGTCATGTCCGTGCACGACGACCTGACGTCGGTCCAGCGAGCCCTCGACGATCTGCTGCGGTCGGTGGGCCGACTGGAGCAGCAACTCGGTGGCGGGCTGGAGATACGCCGCGTGCGTACCGACGCCGACCACCTGCGGGAGAGCGTCGCCCTGCTGCGTGAGGCCTCCCAGGGCCAAGCAGCCCCCCAGCGGCCCTCGCTCGTCACCATCTCCGACGCTCCCTACGACGTCTCCCTGTGGACGGACTCGGACGACGAGGGACTCGGCGCCCGCGACCGCCACGCCCCCTGAACCCGACCGCGCATGACCCGAAGGGGCTCGACACCGGCTCCAGTGCCCCGGAGGCGAGCCCGACAGGAAGGTGCGTCCCGCATTGGCCACAGGTACGGAACCTCCCGGCACACAACCCCATCCGCTCGGCGGCGGTGTCCGCTCCCCCGGGCGGGCCGCGATCGCCGCCCGGCATCTGCGGACCGACCGCTGGTGGCTGGCGCCCGCCGCCACTGCGGCCGGACTGTTCGCGTTCGTCGTGTACTCGACCTGGCGGGCTTTCGCGAACGCGCACTACTACGCGGCGCCGTACGTCTCGCCGTTCTACTCGCCGTGCCTGGCGCAGAACTGCCGGACCATGCACGCGGGACCCAACGCCGACCTGTTCGGCAGCTGGTGGGCGATCTCCCCGGCGATCATCATCCTGATCTTCCCGCTGGGCTTCCGGCTGACCTGCTACTACTACCGCAAGGCGTACTACCGGGGCTTCTGGGCGTCCCCGCCGGCCTGCGCGGTCGCCGAGCCGCACCGGAAGTACACCGGTGAGACCCGCTTCCCGCTGATCCTGCAGAACGTCCACCGGTACTTCTTCTACGCGGCGATCCTGGTCGCCGGCGTGCTGACCTACGACACCGTGCTGGCCTTCCGCGACCAGCACTACCGCTGGGGCCACATGGGCCTCGGCACCGTGGTCTTCCTGGTCAACATCCTGCTGATCTGGGCGTACACGGTCTCCTGCCACTCCTGCCGGCACATCGTGGGCGGGAAGCTCAAGCACTTCTCGAAGCATCCGGTGCGCTACCGCCTCTGGCAGTTCGTGAGCCGGCTGAACGCCCGCCACATGCAGCTGGCCTGGGCCTCGCTGTTCAGCGTGGCGCTCGCCGACTTCTACGTGTACCTGGTCGCCTCCGGCGTCTTCGACGATCCGCGGTTCTTCTGATGAGTACGACGAGTGGGGCCTTGTGATGTCCGTGGTGGACCGGCAGGAGTGGGACGTCGTCGTGGTCGGCGCGGGCGGCGCCGGGCTGCGGGCCGCGATCGAGGCGCGCGAGCGCGGGGCGCGTACCGCGGTGATCTGCAAGTCGCTGTTCGGCAAGGCGCACACGGTGATGGCCGAGGGCGGCATCGCGGCGGCCATGGCCAACGTCAACGAGCACGACAACTGGCAGGTCCACTTCCGCGACACCATGCGCGGCGGCAAGTTCCTCAACCAGTGGCGGATGGCCGAGCTGCACGCGCAGGAGGCGCCGCAGCGGGTGTGGGAGCTGGAGACCTGGGGCGCGCTGTTCGACCGTACGAAGGACGGCCGGATCTCGCAGCGCAACTTCGGCGGGCACGAGTACCCGCGCCTGGCGCACGTCGGCGACCGTACGGGCCTGGAGCTGATCCGGACGCTCCAGCAGAAGATCGTCTCGTTGCAGCAGGAGGACAAGAGGGAGACCGGGGACTACGAGTCCCGTCTGAAGGTCTTCCAGGAGTGCACGGTGACGAGGATCCTCAAGACCGCGCCTGACAGCGGCTCCGCCACGGGCGACCGTGTCTGCGGGGTCTTCGCCTACGATCGCGAGTCCGGCCGCTTCTTCGTGCTGGAGGCGCCCGCGGTCGTCATCGCGACCGGCGGCATCGGCAAGTCGTTCAAGGTGACGTCCAACTCGTGGGAGTACACCGGCGACGGGCACGCGCTCGCGCTGCTCGCCGGGGCGCCGCTGCTGAACATGGAGTTCGTTCAGTTCCATCCGACGGGCATGGTCTGGCCGCCGTCGGTGAAGGGCATCCTCGTCACCGAGTCGGTCCGCGGCGACGGCGGGGTGCTGCGCAACTCCGAGGACAAGCGGTTCATGTTCGACTACATCCCCGACGTCTTCAAGGAGAAGTACGCCGAGTCGGAGGACGAGGCGGACCGCTGGTACGAGGACCCGGACCACAACCGGCGCCCGCCGGAGCTGCTGCCCCGGGACGAGGTCGCCCGCGCGATCAACTCCGAGGTCAAGGCGGGCCGCGGCTCACCGCACGGCGGAGTGTTCCTCGACGTGTCGACACGGATGCCGGCCGAGGTCGTCCGGCGCCGGCTGCCCTCGATGTACCACCAGTTCAAGGAACTGGCCGACGTCGACATCACGGCGGAGCCGATGGAGGTCGGGCCGACCTGCCACTACGTCATGGGCGGCATCGCGGTCGACTCCGACACGGCGGCGGCCCGCGGGGTGCCGGGACTGTTCGCGGCCGGGGAGGTCGCCGGCGGCATGCACGGCTCCAACCGGCTCGGCGGCAACTCGCTGTCCGACCTGCTGGTGTTCGGCCGCCGGGCCGGGTGGCACGCGGCCGAGTACGCGCAGGGGGCGGCGCGCGAACGCCCGGCCGTGGACGGCGCCCAGGTGGACGCGGCGGCCGCGGAGGCGCTGCGGCCCTTCTCGGCGGAGGGCGCGCAGGGCGGGGAACCGGTCGACGGGCCGCCGGAGAACCCGTACACCCTGCACCAGGAACTCCAGCAGACCATGAACGACCTGGTCGGCATCATCCGCCGCGAGGGCGAGATGGAGCAGGCGCTGAAGAAACTCGCCGAGCTTCGGGTGCGGGCGCGGCGGGCCGGGGTCGAGGGGCACCGGCAGTTCAACCCCGGCTGGCACCTCGCGCTCGACCTGCGGAACATGCTGCTGGTCAGCGAGTGCGTGGCGCGGTCCGCGCTGGAGCGCACGGAGTCGCGCGGCGGGCACACCCGCGAGGACTGCCCGTCGATGGAGCGCGCCTGGCGCCGGATCAACCTGCTGTGCCGGCTGACCGACCCGACGGGCGGGCTGGCGGCTACGGACCCCGTGCGCGGCCAGATCGCCCTCTCCCGGGAGACCACCGAACCCATCCGCCCCGACCTGCTCGCCCTCTTCGAGAAGGAGGAGCTGGTCAAGTACCTCGCCGAAGAGGAGCTGTACGAGTGAGCAGCTATGAGGCCCGCTTCAAGGTGTGGCGGGGTGACGCTCGGGACGGGGGCCTGGAGGACTTCGCGGTCGAGGTCAACGACGGCGAGGTGGTCCTGGACATCATCCACAGGATCCAGGCCACCCAGGCGCCGGACCTCGCCGTGCGCTGGAACTGCAAGGCGGGCAAGTGCGGTTCGTGCTCCGCGGAGATCAACGGGCGGCCCCGGCTGATGTGCATGACCCGCATGTCGGTCTTCGAGCCCGAGGAGACGGTCACCGTCGCCCCGCTGCGGACCTTCCCGGTCGTCCGCGACCTGGTGACGGACGTCGGCTACAACTACGCCAAGGCGCGCGAGGTCCCGGCCTTCGTCCCGCCGGCCGGTCTCGGTCCCGGCGAGTACCGCATGTTCCAGGAGGACGTGGACCGGCCGCAGGAGTTCCGCAAGTGCATCGAGTGCTTCCTGTGCCAGGACGTGTGCCATGTCGTACGCGACCACGAGGACAACAAGCGGGCGTACGCGGGCCCCCGCTTCCTGATGCGCGTCGCCGAACTCGACATGCACCCGCTGGACGCCGCCGCGGACTCGGGCCTGGACCGCAAGCGTGCGGCCCAGGACGACCACGGCCTGGGCTACTGCAACATCACCAAGTGCTGCACGGAGGTCTGCCCCGAGGGCATCAGGATCACCGACAACGCGCTGATCCCCCTGAAGGAACGGGCGGTTGACCGCAAGTACGACCCGCTGGTGTGGCTGGGCTCGAAGATCGGGCGGCGGTCGTCCTAGGTCCCTTCACAGGGGCTGGTTCAGGGAGTCCGTGCGGGCGGGGCGCTGGGCCAGGTACTGAAGGAACGAGCCCAGGAAGAACACGGCCATGCCCACCAGCGCGAGGTTGAAGTGGGCGGCCGGCCTGCTGCTGAGCGGGCCGACGCACAGGAACGCGCCCATGCCGACGGCAGCGGTCAGTGTGCCGTACCCCCACAGCTTGGGCCGCAGGACCTTTTTCCAGCCGACCGGCGGCACCCAACCGGTCGTGATCCCCAGGATCCCGATCACTGCCACTCCCGCCACAACCACGAGGGCCAGTGCGGTCGTCCCCATCGCCATCGAGTGCATACCGCTCATCCTCCCATCGATGCCGTGATCATGACAGGTCGGTCCAGCCTTCCCGGTACGCGGTCCAGTCGTCCTCCGTGGCGGCGAAGTCGACGTACAGGGCGACGCCGAAGCGCTCGCGGCCGGGGTCCGTGCGGGAGAGGCCGAGACGGACGCCGCGGACGGCGGCGGGGACCGTTTCGGCGGAGGCGCGGTGGCCGAAGCGGTTGTCGTGGAAGAACGGCAGGCCCATCAACAGGTCGGTCGTGGGCGGGGTGACCTCCAGGGCGAGGGAGGTCTGCTGGGCGACGTAGCCGCCGTACAGGCTCGGCAGCGGCTGCATGGTGTCGTACGACATCAGGGCGATCTGGTCGACGCGGCGGGCGACCTGGGCGAAGTACGCCTGCGACCACCACTTGGGGTGGTTGGTGAGCGTGCCCCACAGGGAGTGGAAGGCGGGCAGCGGGTCGATCTGGTGGGCGGCGACGGACAGGGGGACGCCGTGGGCTCGGGTGACGGCGCGCAGGTCGTCGAGGAGGCCGAGGTAGTCGCGGTCGCCGGAGTGCAGCGGCTCCAGGTCGAAGTGGGCGCCGTCGAAACCGGCCGCCAGGATCTCGCGGGTGGAGGTGACCACGGCCGCGCGCGCCTCGGCCCGTTCCAGCCGCATCCCGTCCGGGCTCTCGGTGGCCAGCTCGTCGCCTAGCCAGGCCTGCACACGGACGCCGGGCAGCGCGCGGTGCACGGCGGGTATCAGCCAACGGGCCCTGGGATAGGAGGACTTGGAAAGCGTGCCGTCGTGTTCGAGCGGGCCCGCGTGCACATACAGGTCGCGGATGCCGGTGCCGCGCAGCCGGCGGGCGAGGGCGGCGACATCGGCGTCCTTCTTCCGGCCGTCCACCCAGGCGTGGCCCAGCCAGATCGCGTCCTGGCCCCTGGTGTACGTCCCGTCGGCGGGGTCGCCCGTGTAGTTCACCCGCAGGGCGGTCTCGGCGGCGAGCAGCGGCAACACCAGCAGCAGAACGACACCGAGGGCGACACGACGAAGCCAACGCAGCCCACGGCGCCGCCGGGGCGGCGGACCAGCGCGCCCCTGGCCGGGGTCGGAGGGCGTCGTGTCCGCGGTACGTTGCGCGTCGCCGACCTCTTGCCCGGCGGCGGTGCCGTCCGGACCGGACGCGTGCGCCATGCCGGTGGTGGCGTCCGTACCGGTAGCGTTCCCCGCGCGGCTGCTGTCGTCCTTGCCGGTCGCGCTTTCCGTGCCCGGGGTCGCCTGCCCGTCGGCGGTATCGTCCGTACCGGACGCGCCCTCCCCGCCGGTGATCCCGACCCTGCCGCTCGCGGGCTCCGCGCCGACGGCGTCGTGCGTGCCGCCGGTGTCGCCCGTACCGGTCGCGCTCTCTGCGTTGGAGGCGCTCCCCGCGCCAGCGGTCTCTCGCCCGCCGGTGATGTCGCCCGTGCCGGACGCGTTCTCCCCGCCGGTGATCCCGGCCCTGCCGCTCGCGCTTTCCGCGCCGGGGCTGTCGTGCGTGCCGCCGGTGCCACCCGCACCAGTCGCGCTCCCCGGGTCGGACGCCGGCTCCGCGCCAGCGGTCCCCCGACCGCCGGTGATGCCATCCGTGCCGGAGGCATTCTCCGCGCCGGCTGTGCCGTCCCTGCCGGTCCGGCTCTCCGCGCCGGGGCTGTCGTGCGTGCCGCCGGCGCCACCCGCACCGGTCTCGCCCCCCAGGTCGGACGCCGGCTCCGCGCCAGCGGTCCCCCGACCGCCGGTGGTGTCGTCCGTACCGGACGCGTCCTCCCCACCGGGGGCGCCGGTCCCGCTTCCCGTGTCGGACGTCTCTTGTCTGCCGGTGGTGTTCTTCATGCTGGTGTCCTCTCCCGCGTTGCCGTGTCCCGTCGGCCCCACCAGTGCCGCGGCCCGGTCGCGTGGCTGCTCGGGCGGTCATACGCTCCCGAATGTGACGGCATCGGTGTTCCGGGCGGCCCGGCCGCGGCGCGCGACCCGCCGCCTGCCGGGGCGGGTGGCGCACACGATGCTGTGTGGCGCCGCGGGCCTCGTGTGGCTGGTGCTTCCGGGGATGACGATCAACAGCGGCGCCGCGGTTGCGCTCCCCCAGACCTGTCCGGTGGCCGCCACCGCCGCACCGCGGCAGGACGAGACGTCACCGGGCTATCTCGCCCTGCCGCTCGTGGCGGTGGGCGCGGCGGGGGCGCTCGCCGGGTACGGGTACGTCCGGCGGACCCGGCGGGCCAGGACCCGTACGACCCCCGGTGGCGGCCCCTCCCCGCCCTCCGCGCCGCGGCGGTCGCCACCGCCGTCCGGTGAACTCGGCGGCAGGTCAATGGAGTTGATCCCCCTCGCGGACGACTGGGTGCGCACCAGCCGGGAGGAACTCGGCTTCGTCGAGGCGCGGTTCGGCGCGGCGGCCGTCGAGCCGTTCGCACGGGCGGTGCGGGAGGCGGAGGCGGAGCTCGCCGCCGCCTGCCGGATGCGGGAGCGGTACGACCACGGGGTCCCCGCGGACGCGGCCGCCCGGCGGCAGGCGCTGGCCGGCGTGGTCGGGCGCTGCGAGGAGGCGGGGCGGCTGCTGGACGCGGAGGCCGCCGCGTTCGACGAACTGCGCGGCCTGGAGCGGGGACCGGGTGAGGCGCTGGAGGTCGCCGAGGCGCGGTTCCGGAAGTTGGCGGGGCGCACGGGGACCGCCGCCTCGACCGTCGCCGGGCTCCGCGAACGGTACGGGCCGGCGGCCGTCGCATCGGTCACGGGACACGTGGAGCAGGCCAAGGACCGGCTGCTGCTGGCCACCTCCCGGCTGAACCGGGCCCGCCAGTCGGCAGACTCGGGGAACCCCCTGGCCGCCGCCTGTCACCTGCGCGTGGCCGAGGGCGCGGTCGCCCAGATCGCGGTGTTCGTGCACGGCGTCGAGCGGCTGGCCGAGGAGCTGTCGACCGCCGAGCGACTCGTACCGGCGGCGCTCAGCGGCGCGGAGGCGGACCTCGAGGCGATCCGGCGAGCGGCCGAGTCCGCCGCCGCGCAACTGACCGGCGACCCGGACCGTGCCACCGCGCCCGTCCCGGGCCTCCCGAAGTCCGCCAAGTCCCGCAAGCCCGCGCAGCGTACGGCCGACGGCCCGGCTCCGGAAACGGCCACCGCCTCCGGCGAGGCACCCGCCCTCGTGCCGGGCACGTCCTCGGCGGCCGTCCCCGCCGACGTCGCCGCCGGCGAGCTGCGCGCCCGTGTCACGCACGCCGACCTGGAGCTGGCCCACGTACGCGTACACGCCGAGCCGGCCGCGGGGCCGTACGACCCGCTGGACGCGCTGCGGCGGATCGTACGGGCGACCGCGCCGGTCGGTACCCGGCGTGCCGGTGTCCTGTCGGCCGCCGAGGAACTCGTCGCGCGCAGCGCCGTCGCCGCCGCCGACGACTTCGTCGGCACGCACCGGGCCGCGGTCGGCGCCACGGCCCGCATCCGGCTGGCGGAGGCACTGCGCCTCCTCCCGACCGACCCGCAGACCGCCGACACCCTGGCCCGCCAGGCCCGCGACCTCGCGGAGCAGGACGTACGCCTGCACGGCAACCCGTACACCGCCACCACCGACCCGTTCGCCGGCGCCACCGGAGCGGTGCTCGGCGGCATCCTCCTGGCCGAGGATCCCGACGGCGGCCCGCCCGCCTGCTACGGCGGCCCGCGGACCCGGGGACGGCGCCGTCCGGGACCGGCGGCGTAGACCGGTGGCCGAGCGGGGCGGTCAGAACAGGCTCAGCAGCGCCTCCGCCGGGTCGGTCAGGGCGTTCTCCCCGTCGGGCAGGGGGAGTTCGAACCAGACCGTCTTGCCGCGTGGGGTGCGGCGGGATCCCCAGGCGGCGCTGAGCAGGCCCACGAGCTGGAGGCCGCGGCCGCCCTCGTCGGTGTCGCGGGCGCGGCGGCGGCGCGGCTGGACGAGGCCGGAGTCCCACACCTCGCAGACCAGGGTGCGGTCGAGCAGGAGACGGAGTCTGATCTCGCCCTCGCCGTAGCGCAGGGCGTTGGTGACGAGTTCGCTGACGAGGAGTTCGGTGGTGTCGATCAGCGGTTCGAGGTCCCAGGCGGTCAGCTGGGCGCGGGCGTACTCGCGGGCGCGGCCGACGCTGCGCGGTTCGCGCGGCAGGGCCCAGTCGCCGACGGACTCGGCGGGCAGGCCCTGGACGCGGGCCATCAGCAGCGCGATGTCGTCCTCGCCGTGGTGGGACCCGAGCGTGTTGAGGATGTGGTCGCAGACGTCCTCCAGGGGGCGGGAGGGGTCCGTGAGGGCACCGACGAAGGCCTGGAGGCCCTCGTCCAGGGGGTGGTCGCGGGATTCGACCAGGCCGTCGGTGTAGAGGGCCAGCAGGGCTCCCTCGGGGAGTTCGACCTCCACCTCCTCGAAGGGTTCG
Organism: Streptomyces sp. NPDC004721; assembly: GCF_053601495.1. Lineage (NCBI taxonomy): Bacteria > Bacillati > Actinomycetota > Actinomycetes > Kitasatosporales > Streptomycetaceae > Streptomyces > Streptomyces sp. NPDC004721. Next base: position 99,859 of record NZ_JBSGBZ010000028.1, on the reverse strand, counting down.
CCGCCGACGCCGAGGGGCATGCCGGGCGGCACGTCCAGCATCAGCGCGGACTCGCCGGGTTCGACGAGCACCGGCGGCAGATGGCCGGCGTTGGCGAAGGTGCACCGCCGGGTGACCGCGTCGTAGACGGCGTAGATGCAGGTCGCCAGGTACACCTCGGAGAGGTCGGCCTCGCGGGGGCGGCGGGCGGCCCGGGTGGCCTGCTGGACACCGCCGGGCGCGCCGAGACCGCGGGCGATCTCGTCCAACTGCGAGAGCACCTCGGCCGGTTCCAGGTCGAGCAGGGCCAGCGTGCGTACGGCCGTGCGCAGTTCGCCCATGGCGACGGCGGCGCGCAGACCGCGGCCCATGACGTCGCCGACGACCAGCGCGGTGCGGTGGCCGGGGAGTTCGATGACGTCGAACCAGTCACCGCCGACCTCACTGGGCCGGCCGGTGGCGGCGCTGCCGGGCAGGTAGCGGCAGGCGATGTCGAGGCCGGAGGCCTCCGGGTCGCCGGGCGGGAGCAGGGACCGCTGCAGTATCAGAGCGCGTTCGTGCTCGCGCCGGTACAGGCGGGCGTTGTCGATGCAGACGGCGGCGCGCGCGGCGAGTTCGACGGCGAGTTCGCGGTCGCGCTGGCCGAACGGCTCGCTGCCCTTGGTCCGGGCGAACTGCGCGAGTCCCACCACCGTGTCGTGGGCGACCATCGGCACGGCCAGCGTGGTCTGCACGAGGCCGCCGTCCTCACCGGGCACGGTCGTCGGGCGGGCGGTGCGCAGGGCGTCCGCGCGGGGCGAGTTGAACGGGTAGTGATGGACGGCGCCGAGTTCGACGGGTGCGCCGGTGCCGCCGAACGGCGCGCCGGAGACCGCGCTGGCGAAGGCGACGCGGCGCAGTTCGGCGCTGCCGTCGGCGAGGCCGGGCGGGGTCTCGTCGCCGGCCAGCAGGCCCTGGTAGAGGTCGACGGTCGCCAGGTCGCAGAAGCCGGGGACCACGACGTCGAGGAGTTCGCGCGCGGTGGTCTCCAGGTCGAGGGAGTTGCCGATGCGGGCGCCGGCCTCGTTGAGGAGGGCGAGGTTGCGCCGCGCGGCGGCGGCCTCGCGGGCGGCGTCACGGCGGGCGGTGATGTCGGTCCCGAGCCAGGCGATGCCGATGCTGCGGCCGCTGCCGCTGTGCACGCGGTAGAGGTTGACGGACCAGTGGCGGCGCTCGTCGGTTCCCGGCACGAAGCCGGAGACGTGCATGTCCGTGATGGACTGCCCGTTCTCCAGCACCCGGCGCAGGGTGGCGGTGACCCGCTCGGCCTCGCCGCGCGGCAGGTAGTCGTGCACGCCCCTGCCGCGGTGGTCGTCCGGCGAGCCGCCGAAGATGGAGGCGAACCGCTCGTTGGCGCGGCGGACCTTGAGGTCGGTGTCGATCAGCAGGAAACCGAACGGGGATTGGCCGAAAATCGCCTGCGAGGCGGCCAGGTCGGTCTCGATCCGCCGCAGGGTGCGGACGTCGACGACGGTGCACACGGCGGCCCTGTCGCCCTCCACCGTGGTCGTCGGCATCACGTAGACCTCGGCGAGTCCCTCCTCACCGCGCCGGCCGTCCTCGCCGTCCGGGATCCGGAAGGGAACCACGCCGGTCCACTCCCGCCCGTCGAGGATCTCGGCCATCTTGCGCTGGCCGTGCTCGCGCAGGTCGGGGTCGACGAACGCCTCGATGGGGTCCATCCCGACGGCGCGTTCGGCGGGGATGCCGAAGAGCCGCTCGGCGCGCAGGCTCCACTGGTCGACGTGTCCGTCGGGGCCGATGGAGAAGGAGGCCACCTTGATGTAGTCGTACATCGAGCCGGGCGGGCTGCTCTGCCACATCGCGTCCCCGGACGGCGCCCCGTCGGCTGCACCGCCGCCCGCGGACCCCGCCCTCGCGCCGTCCGACGGGTCCTCGGACTCCGTGGCCTTCGCTGGTATCTCGCTCACGCGAACCGTCCCCTCCAGCTCACCGCGTCCGGCACCGGTCACCGGGGGCGGCTGCCCGCAGTATCCAGCACTACGGCGCCGCACAACACGGTGTTCACGATCACAGGACCATCCCGATGCTTTCCGGTCCGGTCCTGCCACAACACCATCAGTCTTCTAACCAGGCAGGACCGGGTCGAATCCCGCTCGCGGACAACCGTGGCAGGCCGCTGCCGACCGGTGTGCGGTGGGGGCTCCGCGTACGGCCCGTCCACCGCTCCGCTCACCCCGGGACGGCCAGTTCGAACCAGACCGTCTTGCCGGTGTCGTCCGGCCGGGTGCCCCAGCGGCGGGAGGTGGAGGCGACCAGTTGCAGGCCGCGGCCGGACTCGTCGTCCAGGCGGGCCGGACGTTCGCGGGGCGGGGCTGGCAGCGGGTCGGAGACCTCGACCAGGAGTACGTTGGGCAGGTCCGCGGGGCGCAGCAGCCGAACGCCGATGGGACCGGTCGCGTACCGCAGGGAGTTGGTGACCAGTTCGCTCACCAGCAGGGCCGCGGTGTCGCCGAGCGTGTCGAGGTCCCAGCTGCGCAGCTTGCCGCGGACGGCGGCGCGGGCCGTGCGCACCGCGCCGGGATCCGCGGGAAAGGTCCACTCGGCGGTGTCGCCATCGGTGTCGATCACGCCGTTCACTTCCCAGGCACGCCGATCACTTCGCAGGCCGGCGCGCCACCCATGTCCGGTTTCATAGGACTAAGGGGGACATACCCGGTATCCAGGGGGCAGTACCGCTCGCGGCGGTGCGGTGTGGCACGAACGGCGTACCCGGAGCGCGCCCTAGTGCCGCGGCAGGCAACGTTCGCCCGTCAAGGAGCGGCGTCCGGTGCGTGCTCTGGGGGTCCCCCTGCTCGAAGAGTTCGGGGGAGCATGCCGGGTGTCGCGACGGGGCGGACGTTGCCTGTCGGGGTACCAGTCTCCCGTGCGCCCTGGACTTTGACGGAGCACACGATGACTCTCACGCCCCTGGGGCGCCGTCCGCCGGGCCGGCTCGGAGGTGGGTGAGGGTCTGCCGCACGGCGGGCACGTCCTGGTCCAGCCAGGGGACGCTCCAGATCTCGGCCGGGGTGAGCCAGCGCAGGTCGTCGTGGTCCTGGAGGGGCTTGGGCTCGGCGGAGCCGGGGCGCAGCCGCGCGGTCCACACCTGGAGTTCGTACGGCGGTCGCAGGGGCCAGTTGCCCGGAACGCGCTCGACGGCCTCGGTGTCGATGCCGAGCTCCTCGCGCAACTCGCGTACGAGGGCGGCCTCGGGCCGTTCACCGGGCTCGACCTTGCCGCCGGGCAGTTCCCAGCGGCCGGCCAGCTCGGCGGGCGCGCTGCGGCGCGCGGCGAGCAGGCGGCCGCCGTCGAGCAGGGCGGCACCGACCACCACGATCCGTTCGCTCATGCGCCGGAGCCTACGGGAGCGGGCCGGCGTCCGGTGAAGGGGTCAGCCCTCGCCGCCCGCACCGCCGGCGCTCTGCTCGATCCGCTCGACCCAGTACAGCTGGGTGTCCGGACCGTCGAGGCTTTCCGCGATCTTCTGGGCCTCGGCGCGGGTGGCGTACCTGCCCACGCTGTACCGATTGCCGTTGTCGTCCTGCCGGACGACGAGCCAGGGAAGGGTGATCGTGCCGTCGTTCATCGCGCCCCCACTGCTCCTTCCCGCCCCTGTGCGTCCGGCTCCCGGCCCCCGCCGCGTCCCGCCCGTTGAGGAAACCGCACTCCGCATATGCCTGACCCTACGCCCAACCTTCACGCAGCGAATACGGCTTTTCACAAAGAGGTAGGCAACCGGCCAGCATGGGAATCGGCCGCCCGGGGCGCACGGAGACGAACGCGCCGTGCGAGGGCCTCTGTACATCCGCTCGGAGGCATGCGGCAGCCGCGGTGGCGACCTGCGAGAACGGCCGGAATACGGCGCCCGGGCGGGGCGGCGCGGCAGAGGGGCGGGCGGGCCGGGCACCGAGGGGGCGCACACCACCCTCGGGGAATCACCGCACGACCCTTACCGCGCGGCTCCTACCTCACCGGCAAGTGGTACGCCACCCGGTAGCGGTCGGCGGGGATCACGACGTCGGCCGTCTCCACGGGGCGGCCGGAGGCGTAGAAGGTGCGCTGGACGACGACCACGACATGGCCGGGGACACCGCCGAGGGCGTGCAGTTCCTCGGCGAGGCCGGGGCGGGCGCCGACCTCCTCGGTGACGTTGTCGACGATGACGTCGATGGCGCGCATGCGCTCGACCACGCCCATGCCACCGAGCGGACCCTCCTCGGGGAGCATGACGGGGGTACGGCCGGTGAGCGCGAGCGGCTCCCAGGAGGTGGAGAGCATCATCGCCTCTCCGGCGTTCCGGAACACGTACTTGGTGCGCATCACGCGGTCGCCGGGCTTGATGCCGAGCCGCTCGGCGATGGCGCCGCTCGCCTCGGCCTGCGTGCTGCTCGACTCCCAGGTGCCGCGCACCTCGGCGTCGGCCTGCTCCTGCCGGAACGGCGTGGCGCCGCCGGCCAGACGGAAGCCGGAACGGGCGACCCGGCGCGGCACGGGTCGCTCGCGCACATACGTCCCCGAGCCGGAGCGGCCCTCGACCAGCCCCTCGGCCATCAGCACCTTGCGGGCCTCGAGCGCGACCGTGTCCGAGACGCCGTACTCCTCGCGGATTCTGGCTTGTGAGGGCAGCCGGGTGTGCGGGGGCAGCAGACCGTCGACGATCTTCTTGCGGAGATCATCCGCGACGCGCAGGTACGCCGGCTGCTCACCGAAAGTCACTGGCCGCTCCCATCAAGTTGTACAGACAGCAACAGCGTGGCAACCGCGGGTTGTACTTGCAAGCAGGGGCCAGAGAATCACTCGAAGTGATGACTTGCGGGGAGCGAAGGCATGCCCAGGCGCTTTCTCCCCGCTACGGCCGCCGTCACACCTCCGCATGACCGAAAACGGAAGCGCCGGGGGTGCGGAGGCGAGGCCGAGTGCGACGGACGTGCCGTGCGGGAGTCATGACGGGGCGTCGGCGAACCTCGCCCCTTAACCTGCGTGCATGACACCTCTGCCGGACCGCTACTGCCCCACCGACGGCGTCCGCGTGCCCGGTGACTCCCTCGCCTGGCGCTGCCCGACCTGCCACGGCCCGCTCGATCTCGACTTCTCCCCCACCCCGGCGTCCCTGAAGTCCCTCACCGGGAGGGTGAACTCCCTGTGGCGGTACGCGGAGACGCTGCCGCTGCCGGCGCCCACGCTGTCCCTCGGCGAGGGCCGCACCCCCCTGGTGCCGCTGACGGACGAGGTCTCGGCGAAGCTGGACTTCCTGATGCCGACGCTGTCGTTCAAGGACCGGGGCGCGGTGCTGCTGGCCGAGCTGGCGCTGCGTGCCGACCCGCGCCGGGTGGTCGCCGACAGCAGCGGCAACGCGGGCACGGCGATCGCCGCGTACTGCGCCCGCGCGCGGCTGCCGTGCACGGTGTACGTCCCGCTCGGCACGTCCGCGAAGAAGCTGGAGCAGATCGAGGCGCACGGCGCCCGCCTGGAGGTGGTCGACGGCAACCGCGAGGCGGCGGGCAGGGCCGCGCAGCGCGCCGCGGACGAGCCGGACACCTTCTACGCCTCGCACGTCTTCAACCCGTACTTCCTGCACGGCACCAAGACCTACGTGCACGAACTGTGGGAGGACCTCGGCGGGCGCCTGCCGGAGGTCCTGGTCCTGCCGGCGGGCAACGGCACGCTGCTGCTGGGCGCGGCGCTGGCGATCGCCGAGCTGTTCGGGGCCGGCCTGCTGGACCGGCGTCCGGCGCTGTGGGCGGTGCAGGCGGCAGCGGTCGCCCCGCTCGCCCGCGCCTGGGAGGAGGGCGCGGAGGAACTCACCGGCACGACCCCCGTGGCCCCCACCCACGCCGAGGGCATCGCCGTCCCCCACCCCGCCCGGGCCCGCCAGATCCTGCGCGCGGTACGGGCCTCGGGCGGCACCTTCCTGACCGTGACGGAGGACCGCATCCGCCACGCCCAGCTCGACCTGGCCTCCCGCGGCCTGTACGTCGAGTCGACGGGCGCGGTCTGCTGGGCGGCGATCCGCGAGGGCGCCCTCGGCGGAAAGTCGGCGGTGGTCCCCCTGTGCGGCGCGGGCCTGAAGTCGGGCCTGGCCCGACCGTAACCCCGGCTGAACCCGGCCTGCCTGGCCCGGCCCGGTCCTGCCCGCGCCCGCCCGACGCTGGCCTTTCCGATGGCTCGGCGGCTCCCCTGTGCGGCGGTGGACTGGCGGGGCCGGGCGTCGGCGGCCCGTGTCTCCCGTCTGGTGGTATCTGTGGCGAGAGACCCGTTCGGCCCGTACGGCCCGGACGTTCGGGGGCGGATCGCGGCCGGCCGTTCCACGGGGCCGGCGTGGACAAGGCGTAGGGCGCCGCGCATCGGCACATCGATACCGTCGTGCCGGTCAGCCCGTTCCGGCCTTCGCGCTCTCGGACAGGCGCCGCTGCTCCTCCTCGACGATGCGGCGGGCGAGGCCGGCGTCGGAGACGTCGACGGCGTCCGGGGTGGCGTCGGCCATGTCGCTGCGCCGGGCGAAGGCGTCGAACAGTCGTTCCTTGCGCACCAGGATGCGCAGCAGCCGGTCGTCGACGCTGTCGGCGGCCAGCATCCGGTGGACCCGAACGGCGCGGATCTGGCCCATGCGGTGGACCCGGGCCACGGCCTGGTGCTCCAGGGTCGGTTTGACCTGGGGTTCGCACAGGATCACCACGGAGGCGGCCTGGAGATTGAGGCCGATGCCGCCCGCCTCGATCTGGGAGAGCAGCACGGCGTGGCCGGACGCCGCGGTGAAGTCGTCGACCAGCCGCTGCCGTCGGGCCGCCGGGACGCTTCCGGAGATCGGCCCGAACGCGCTGTCGCCCACGGCCTCGCGGACGGCGTCGAGCACGTCCCGGAAGTAGGAGAAGACCACTGCCTTCAGCCCGTTCGCGGCGGCCTCCGCGACGAGTTCCCGCAGCCGCCGCAGCTTCGCGGACGTCTCCGGATCCGCGTAGGCGGCCCGGCGCATCGCCATGAAGTTCCCCTCGGCGACCGCCTCGCGGTAGGCCGCCCGGTCGGCGGGGCCGAGTTCCACCCACTCGTCGGTGTGCACCAGCGCGGGCAGTTCGCTGAGCACGTCCTCCTGGTTGCGGCGCAGGTAGGCGGGGGCCACCGAGTGGCGGAAGGCGTGCGGTCCGGCGGCCGCGTCGGTACCGCTGACCGCGGGCACGAGTTCGGGCCGGAGGTGGCGCAGCAGGGCGCGGAACTCCTCGACCCGGTTCTCCATCGGCGTACCGGTCAGGAACAGCACGCGCTCGCAGCGTCCGGTCCACACGGCGACCGAGCGGGATCTGCGGGTGTCCGGGTTCTTGACGTAGTGGGCCTCGTCGACGACGAGCATGCCCGGCGGTGTGCCGTCGGGCGCGGGCAGGCTGTGCAGGACGTCGAAGGTGGTGACGGCGACCCCGCCGCGCTCGCGCCACTCGGCGTGGGCGTCCTGCCGGTCCGGGCCGTGCACGGCGAGGACCCGCAGGGTGCTGCGGGCGCGGATCTCACGGGTCCAGTTGATGAGGACGCTGGCCGGGCAGACCACCAGGAAGTGGCTGTGCCCCTCGGCCGCGAGGTGGGCCAGGGCCGCGACGGCCTGCACGGTCTTGCCCAGGCCCATCTCGTCGCCGAGGACCACCCGCCGCTGGGCGAGTGCGAAACGGGCGCCGAACTCCTGGTAGCCGCGCAGGGACACCCGGCGGTGGGTGTCGTCGAGCCGCTGGGCGTGGACCCGTTCGGCCACCTCCGACGGGACGAAGCCCTCGCTCGCGGCGGCGTCCGGGCGCTGCTCGGATACCTCGGCGAGCAGGCTGTAGTACTCCGCGGGGCGCAGTTCGAAGTCGACCCAGGCCTCGATGTCGGAGGCGGCCGGGCGCAGCAGGTCGGTGGAGGCCTGGGCGATCAGCAGGCGTACGCCGGTGGCGGTCGCGTCGGTGAGCAGTGCGCCGAGTTCGGCGGCCGCGGCCAGGGCGCGCTCGCGGCGCTCGCGGCGGGCCAGTGCCAGCCGCAGCCGTCCGCCGGCCGGCCGGGCCGCGGGCAGCAGCTCGGCCAGCCGGGTGTCCAGCCGCTCGGCCGTGTCCAGGGCGCGGCGCAGTTCGGGGCCGGCCTCGACGAGCCGGTGCAGGGCTACCACCAGGGCGGTGGTGCGGGGCTCGGGATGGTCGACGTCGATGCGGACGGTGACGGTGTCGGCCACGGCCCGCGCGATCTGCCGGGCGGCGGCCAGCGCCCGGTCGGCGGTCTGCTCGCCCACGCCGGGCACCTGCCGCAGTTCGTAGCGGCTCGCCTCGTGCACCGCGCGTACCGTGCGCAGGCCCGCCGCCTCCACGGCGCCGAGGCGCAGCCGTCCCTCGGTGACGTCCCTGAGCCGTGCCACGGGGATGGACTCCAGCTCCAGGGCGACGAGTTCGGCCCGCAGGGGCTCGAAGGCCGCGCGGACGGCGGCCACGGCGCCGGCATGGTCCGTGCGCAGGCTCCGCGCCGCGTCGTGCAGCCGCGCGCCCTGCTCGCACACCTCGCGGACCCCGCGTCCGGCCCGCGGCGGAACCTCCCCCTCCACGTCACCCCCGTCTCTCCGTACCGCACGGGCCTCCCCGCCGTGCGGTGCGCGTCCATCGTGGCACGCGGCACCGTCACCGGGCGGACGGCCTGGCGGCCCACGGGCAGGACGGCGGTCGACGAGCGGCGAAGTGGGGTGCGTCACAGTGGCCGTGACGGCCGGCCCGCGCGGGCCCACCATGGTCGTCCCGCCGCGCCCCGCGGCTTCCGCACGAGCGCGGGACGCAGAAGCAGAGGAAGGCAGGAGACTCGGATGCCACCACGGAAGTACCCCTCCGCTCCGCTGGAGCCGCGCCCCTCGGGCCTCATGGGTCGTGTCTTCGTCCCGGCCGGCGACGGCCCCCGGACCTCTCCCGCGGTCATGGAATGGGAACTGCGGGGCGAGTCGTGGACGGACGAGCATCCGCACGACGAGTTCAACTACGTCCTGGAGGGCCACTTGTTCGTCGAGTGCGACGGAGTCACCGTCGAGGCGCGCGCCGGTGAGGCCGTCCAGGTCCCCACCGGCGCCGCGGGCCGGTACTGGGCACCGGAGTACGCGCGCCTGCTCGCCGTGTACGGCCCCAACCCCGAGGGCCTTCCGAGCCGCGTGCACGAGCACCGGCGGCTGGCCGAGGATCAGCCAACCAACTCATCCGATTCGCAGGACGGTTGAGCGGTCACTGGAGCACCACGGTGCGCCGGCCGTGGACCACCACCCGCCCCTCGCAGTGCCAACGCACCGCCTTGACCAGTGCGGCCGACTCCATGTCCCGGCCGACTGCGACGAGGTCCTCGGGGGTGTGGGTGTGGTCGACGCCGATGACCTCCTGGGCGATGATCGGCCCCTCGTCGAGGTCTGCCGTGACGTAGTGGGCGGTCGCGCCCACCACCTTGACGCCGTGCTCGTATGCCTGGTGGTAGGGCTTGGCACCCTTGAAGCTCGGCAGGAAGGAATGGTGGATGTTGATCAGCCGGCCGGCGAGCCGCGCGCACAGGCCGTCGGACAGCACCTGCATGTAGCGGGCGAGGACGACCAGTTCCACGCCGAGTTCGTCCACGATGCCGAGCAGCCGCTCCTCGGCGGCCCCCTTGGTGGCAGCGGTCACGGGGAGGTGGAAGTGGGGGATGCCGTACCACTGGGCGAGTGCCTCGTGGTCGCGGTGGTTGGAGACCACCGCGACCACGTCGATCGGCAGGTCGCCGGAACGGGCGCGGAAGAGCAGGTCGTTGAGGCAGTGGCCGTAGCGGGACACCATGATCAGGACGCGGCGCCTGGAGCCGGCCGGTTCCAGCCGCCAGCGCATGGCGAAGGGGGCCGCCACGGCGGCGAAGTCCCGGCGCAGGACGCCGATTTCGTCCCCGCCGCCGGCGGCGGAGGTGAACCGCACCCGCATGAAGAAGTGGCCGCCGCGGCGGTCGCCGAACTGCTGGTTGTCGGCGATGTCGCAGCCGTGGTCCACCAGGTAGCGGGTGACCGCGTGCACGATGCCGGGAGCCTCCGGGCAGTCGAGGGTGAGCACGTGCTCGACCGGAGGGGCCGGGGAATCCGGTGCGGCCCGGGTGGCCGGGTTGGCCGGGGTGTCAGCCATGGCGACGGCAACTCCCTTCTGTACGTCAGCACTCGATGACGTTGACGGCGAGGCCGCCGCGGGCGGTCTCCTTGTACTTGGCCTTCATGTCGCGGCCGGTGTCTCGCATGGTCCTGATCGCCTTGTCCAGGCTGACCTTGTGGATGCCGTCGCCGGCGAGCGCGAGCCGGGCCGCGTTGATCGCCTTGACGCTCGCGACAGCGTTGCGCTCGATGCAGGGGATCTGCACGAGACCGCCCACCGGGTCGCAGGTGAGGCCCAGATTGTGCTCGATCCCGACCTCGGCCGCGTTCTCCACCTGGGCGGGGCTGCCGCCGAGCACTTCGCACAGCGCCCCCGCCGCCATGGCGCAGGCCGATCCGACCTCGCCCTGGCAGCCGACCTCGGCGCCGGAGATGGAGGCGTTCTCCTTGAACAGGATGCCGATGGCGGCGGCGGTCAGCAGGAAGCGGACGACGCCGTCCTCGTCGGCGCCGGGCACGAAGCGCGCGTAGTAGTGCAGTACGGCGGGCACGATCCCGGCCGCCCCGTTGGTGGGCGCGGTCACGATGCGGCCGCCCGAGGCGTTCTCCTCGTTGACGGCGAGCGCGAACAGGTTCACCCAGTCCATGCCCCGCAGCGGGTCCGTGCCGTCCACGGCGGCGGCGCTCAGCTCACGGAAGAGCCCCGGCGCGCGGCGCGGCACGCGCAGGCCACCGGGCAGGACGCCCTCGCGGCGGCAGCCGCGGTCCACGCACGCCCGCATCACCGCCCACAGGTCGAGCAGTCCGGCACGCACCTCCGCCTCGGACCGCCAGGCCCGCTCGTTGGCGAGCATCACCTCGCTGATCGACAGGTTCCCCCGGGCGCAGATGTCGAGCAGTTCGGCACCGGAGGCGAACGGGAAGCGCACCGGCGTGGTGTCGGCGACGACCCGTTCGGCGCCGGTGGCCCCCTCGTCGACGACGAAGCCGCCGCCCACCGAGTAGTAGGTGCGCGCGGCCAGTTCCCGGCCGTCCGCCGCCAGGGCCCGGAACACCATGCCGTTGGGGTGGGCGGGCAGGGACCTGCGCCGGTGCAGCACCAGGTCCCGGTCGCCGTCGAAGGGGATCCGGTGCTTGCCGCCGAGCAGCAGCGTGCCGCCGGCACGCACCGCCGCGACCCGGTCGTCGGACCGGTCGGTGTCGACGGTGGCCGGGTCCTCGCCCTCCAGGCCGAGGACCACGGCCTTGTCAGAACCGTGGCCGCGGCCGGTGGCGCCGAGCGAGCCGTACAGCTCCGCCCGGACGCCGGCGGCGTCGTCCAGCAGCCCGTCCCGCTCCAGCAGCCCGACGAAGCGCCGGGCCGCCCGCATCGGCCCCACCGTGTGTGAGGAGGAGGGGCCGATGCCGACCGAGTACAGGTCGAAGACGCTGAGGGCCATCACGGCACCTCGGCGCCCTGGAACTCGCTCATCGCGTCGATGAGCCAGCGGGCCAGGTAGTCGGCGAACGAGGGCCGCGGGAGGAGCCGGTAGGCCTTCTCGCCGGTCTGCCAGAGCACCACCGGAACCGGTCCGACCTGCGTGGACACCGCTCGGCCAGGCCCGAAGGAGCGCGGGTGCAGGTCCAGGGCGCAGCCCTTCTCCAGGACCGCGCGGGCTGAGGGGCCGCTCAGCTCCAGCGTGGTCCGGTTCGCCGACACGTCGACGACCGCGCCCGGGGCGCCGGCAAGCGCGTCGAGCAGTTCGGCGAGCAGCCCCGGCCCTTCGCTCTGCGACAGCACGAGCCATTCGTCGGGGCCGAGCCACAGCGTGGAGTGCGGGCCGGACCGCGCGGTCGCGCCGCAGTGGCCGGGCAGCGGCGCGCCGAGCACCGAGCCGATGCGACCGGCCGCCTCGGAGGCGGGGTCGACGCGCAGGCTCACCATGGTGACGAAGGGCCACTCCTCCAGCGACACACCGCGCTCCCCCGTCACCGTGGCGGCGCGCATCCGGTCCCGGAGGTGCGTCAGGGGACTGCGGCGCAACACCGCGGGTCCCGCGTCGGTCGGCTCAGCCATCTCGCTTGGTCCCTTCGGGGTCGTAGAGCACGGGGTCGGCGACCAGGACGGGCACCAGGTCGTCGCCGACCGGGGCGAGCAGGGTCTGGCCGATGCGGTTGCGTCCGTCGGCGACGAGCGCGAGGGCGAACGGCCTGCCGAGGGCCTGGCTGTGGTAGCTGGAGGTGACGTGGCCGAGCATCGGCACCGGCCCGTCCTGCGGGGTGACGGCGACGTCCGGCGCGACGATCTGGGAGCCCTCCGGCAGCCGGGTGCTGCCGTCGGCGGGCAGCAGGCCGACCAGGTGCTTGCGATCGGTGCGGGCGGTGTCGGGGCGGCTGTAGGAGCGCTTGCCGATGAAGTCCTTCTGCTTGGAGACCGCCCAGGACATGCCCGCGTCGTGCGGGGTGACCGTCCCGTCGGTGTCCTGGCCGACGATGACGTAGCCCTTCTCGGCGCGCAGCACGTGCATGGTCTCGGTGCCGTACGGGGTGATGCCGTACGGCTGTCCGGCCGCGTGCACCTGCTCCCAGACGGCGAGGCCGTACCACGCGGAGACGTTGATCTCGTAGGCGAGTTCGCCGGAGAAGGAGATCCGGCAGATGCGGGCGGGAACGCCGGAGGCCAGGGTGGTCCCGCGGAACGTCATGAACGGGAACGCCTCGTTGGACAGGTCCAGGTCGGGGGCGAGCCGGGCGACGACCTCGCGGGACCGGGGGCCGACGACGGCGATCGTGCTCCACTGCTCGGTCACCGAGGTGCAGCGCACGTCGAGTTCGGACCACTCGGTCTGGAGCCACTCCTCCAGCCAGTCCAGTACGGCGGCGGCGCCGCCGGTCGTGGTGGTCATGAAGTAGCGGCCCCCGTCGAGGCGCAGGGTCACACCGTCGTCGAAGATCATGCCGTCGGGCTTGCACATCACGCCGTAGCGGGCGGAGCCGGGCTTGAGCTTCTTGAAGGCGTTGGTGTAGACGCGGTTGAGGAACTCCCCGGCATCCGCGCCCCGGATCTCGATCTTGCCGAGGGTGGAGGCGTCCATGAAGGCGACGCCCTCGCGGGCCGCGCGGCACTCGCGCGCCACCGCCGCGTCCATGTCCTCCCCCTCCCGGGGGTAGTACCACGGCCGCTTCCACTGCCCCACGTCCTCGAACTCCGCGCCGTGCGCGACGTGCCAGCCGTGGATCGCCGTCGTGCGCTCCGGGTCGAACAGGTCGCCGCGCTCGCGTCCGGCGAGGGCGGCGAAGGCCACCGGGGTGTACGGCGCCCGGTAGGCGGTGGTGCCGATCTCGCCCGGGGATGCGCCCTCGCCGAGGGCGGCGGCGATCACGCCGATCGCGTTGACGCCGGAGGTCTTGCCCTGGTCGTTGGCGGTGCCGAGCGAGGTGTAGCGCTTGACGTGCTCGACACTGCGCATCCCGGCGCCGGTGGACCGCCAGACGTCGGCGATGGTGACATCGCGCTGGTGGTCGACGAAGTGGGTGTCCCAGGTGCCGGGATCGCCGACTGAGCCGTCGGGGCCGTCGGGGCCGTTGCCGGGTGCGGGCACCAGCCACAGCGCGCGCACCGGGGCGCGGTCGCGGGCGTCGCCGGCCGGCGGGGCGGGGACGGGCGCCGGGAACCCGGCGTCGGTGGCGGCCTGCGCACCGGCGCGGGCCCCTTCGGCGAGCGCGCCGTCGAGGTCGTACGTTCCGCGGGCCGCACCCGCGATGTGCTGGTCGCGCACCGTGCCGTCGGGGACGAAGGCGGCCAGGTCACCGTCCCAGCGCAGCTTCCCCTGGCGCTGGCTGTGCAGGTGCACCACCGGGCTCCAGCCGCCCGAGACGGCGAGCAGGTCGCAGTCGAACGAGGCGGGCTCGCCGGTGAGTTCCCCGGCGTCGTCGAGGGCCTGGACGGTGACGCCGGTGATCCGGCCCTCGCCCGCGGTGCCGGTCACCGCGCTGCCGGTCAGCACCTTGACGCCGGTCGCCACGGCGACCTCGGCCGCCCGCCGCGACAGTTGGGGCCGCGCGTCGACGACGGCGGCGATCGGGACGCCGGCCGCGTGCAGGTCGGCCACCGTGTCGTAGGCGCTGTCGTTGGTGGTGCTCACGACCGTGCGCGAGCCGGGGGCCACCGCGTAGCGGTTGACGTAGGTGCGCACGGCGGAGGCGAGCATCACGCCGGGGCGGTCGTTGCCGGCGAACACCAGCGGCCGTTCGTGGGCGCCGGTCGCCAGGATCACCTGGCGGGCCCGGATGTGCCACAGCCGCTGGCGCGAGACGCCCGCGGCTGCGTCGGGGGCGCCGGCGCCGAGGTGGTCGGTGCGCCGTTGCAGGGCGAGGACGTAGTTGTCGTCGTAGGAGCCGAAGGCGGTGGTGCGGGCCAGCACGACGGCCTCGGGCGCGGCGTCGAGGGCCGCGCGCATGTCGGCGACCCGGTCGAGGGCGGCCTGCTCGCCGACCGTCCCGGTGCGCCCGGACAGCAGCGAACCGCCGGACTCGGGCTGGTCGTCGAGGAGGATCACGCGGGCGCCCGAGCCGGCGGCGGCGACGGCCGCCGCGAGTCCGGCCGGGCCCGCTCCGACGACCAGGACGTCGGTGTGCGCGTACTTCTTGTCGTAGACGGCGGGGTCGGGGTTGGGGTCGAGCCGGCCCATCCCGGACAGGGTGGTGGCGGACAGCCCGTCGTACAGCTCGACGGCCGTCGCGGGCAGCATGCTCTCCGAGCACGGGCCGTCGAGCTGGAGCAGGGCGTTGGGCTCCTCGACTCCGGCGGAGACGATGCCGCGCGGGCGGCCCCGGTAGAGAGACGCTCCGACCTCGACGACACCACTGGCCAGCAGGGCGGAGGCGACGGTGTCGCCGGGGTGGCCGGTCCACTGCCGTCCGTCGACGGTGAACCGCAGCACGGTGCCGCGGTCGACGCGGCCGCCGTGCGGCAGACGGAATTCCTGGTCGGTCATCGGTTCCCTCCGGCCGGATCGGCGGACTGGCGAAGGCCGCTCCGCCCGGGAAGCCCGGCAAGCCCCCGAAGCCCAGGGAGATCGGAGAGATCGGGGCGGGGCTCGTCGAGCCGGTAGACGGCGAGCACTTCGTAACTGACGGTGTCGCGAACGACGTTGAACCAGCGGCGGCAGCCCGTGGAGTGCACCCACCGCTCGGCGAAGGGGCCCTTGGGGTTGTCCCGGTAGAAGACGTACTCGGCCCACTGCTCGTCGGTGAGATCCCCCGGGGCCTCGGGGAAGGGGATGTGGGCCTGGCCGCCGTAGTGGTACTCGGTCTCGTCCCGTGGACCGCACCAGGGGCAGTTCAGCAGCAGCACGGTGTCCTCCTCTCAGTGGGCCACGGCCGCGGCGCCGTGCTCGTCGATCAGGGCGCCCGTGGTGAAGCGGTCCAGGGCGAAGGGCTTGTTCAGGGGGTGCGGCTCACCGGTGGCGATGGTGTGGGCGAAGGTCCAGCCTGCGGCCGGGGTCGCCTTGAAACCGCCGGTGCCCCAGCCGCAGTTGACGTAGAGGTTCTCCACCGGAGTGGTGCCGATGATCGGGGAGGCGTCCGGGGTGACGTCGACGATGCCGCCCCAGGTGCGCAGCACGTGCGCGCGGGCGAAGACGGGGAACAGTTCGACGGCGGCGGCCATCTGGTGCTCGATCACATGGAACGAGCCGCGCTGGCCGTAGCCGTTGTACGCGTCGACGCCCGCGCCCATGACCAGCTCGCCCTTGTGCGCCTGGGAGACGTAGACGTGCACGTGGTTGGACATCACGACGGTGGGGTGCACCGGCTCGTGCAGTTCGGAGACCAGCGCCTGGAGCGGGTGCGACTGCACCGGCAGCCGGAACCCGGCCCGTTCGGCGAGGACGCTGCTGTGCCCGGCGCCCGCGAGTCCGACCCGGCCGGCCAGGATGCGGCCCCGGCTGGTCTCCACGCCGACGACCCGGTCGCCGTCCTTGACGAAGCCGGTGACCTCGCAGCCCTGGACGAGGTCGACGCCCATCTCGTCGGCGCGGCGGGCGAGCGCCCAGGCGACGTGGTCGTGCTTGGCGATGCCGGCGCGCGGCTGGTAGGTGCCGCCGAGGACCGGGTAACGGGTGGTGGGCGAGACGTTGAGGATCGGACAGACCTTGGCGACCTCGTCCGTCTCCAGCCATTCGGCGTCGACTCCGTTGAGGCGGTTGGCGTTGACGCGGCGCACGCCCTCACGGACGTCCTGGAGGGTGTGCGCGAGGTTGAGCACGCCGCGCTGGCTGAACAGGAAGTCGTAGTCCAGTTCCTCGGGCAGCCGCTCCCACAGCTTGAGGGCGTGCTCGTAGATGGCGGCGCTCTCGTCCCACAGGTAGTTGGACCGGATGATGGTGGTGTTGCGGGCCATGTTGCCGCCGGCCAGCCAGCCCTTCTCCAGGACCGCGACGTTGGTGATGCCGTGGTTCTTGGCGAGGTAGTAGGCGGTGGCCAGGCCGTGGCCTCCGGCGCCGACGATGACGACGTCGTAGGAGGAGCGCGGCTCGGGGGTGCGCCAGAGCCAGTCGGGATGCTCCGGCAGCGGGGTGGCGGTCATCCGGCGGTTCCGTTCTGCTCGGCGGGTCCGGTCGGGAGGGCGGGTCCGGTGGGGTCGGCGTTCGCGGTCCGGCCGTCGGGGGCGGTCCGGTCGGCGTAGAGCGGGAACTTCTCGGCGAGCGCGGTGACCCGGCCGCGCAGCAGTCCGGCGCCCTCGTCGGTGAGCTCCTCCTCCTTCAGGGCGCGGGCGATGATGTCGGCGACCTCGCGGAACTCCTCCGCCCCGAAGCCGCGGGTGGCCAGCGCGGGGGTGCCGATGCGCAGGCCGGAGGAGACCATCGGCGGGCGGGGGTCGAAGGGCACGGCGTTGCGGTTGACGGTGATGCCGACGCGGTGGAGGCGGTCCTCGGCCTGCTGTCCGTCGAGCGCCGAGTCGCGCAGGTCGACCAGGACGAGGTGGACTTCCGTGCCGCCGGTGAGGACGGAGATCCCGGCCTCGGCGACGTCGTCGGCGAGCAGCCGGCCGGCGAGGATCCGGGCGCCCTCCAGGGTGCGCCGCTGGCGGTCCTTGAACTCCTCGCTCGCGGCGACCTTGAAGGCGACCGCCTTGGCGGCGACGACGTGCTCCAGGGGGCCGCCCTGCTGGCCGGGGAAGACCGCCGAGTTGATCTTCTTGGCGAGTCCGGCCCGGCTGAGGATCACACCGCCGCGAGGACCCCCGAGGGTCTTGTGGGTGGTGGTCGTCACGACGTCCGCGTACGGCACGGGGCTGGGGTGCAGTCCGGCCGCGACCAGTCCCGCGAAGTGCGCCATGTCGACCATGAGGTACGCGCCGGTCTCGTCGGCGATGCGCCGGAAGGCGGCGAAGTCCAGCCGGCGGGGGTAGGCCGACCAGCCGGCCACGATCAGCTTCGGCCGGTGCGCGCGGGCCAGTTCGGCCACCTCGTCCATGTCGACGCGCAGGTCGGACTCGCGGACGTGGTACGGCACGACGTTGTAGAGCTTGCCGGAGAAGTTGATGCGCATGCCGTGGGTGAGGTGGCCGCCGTGCGCCAGGTCGAGCCCGAGGATCGTGTCCCCGGGATCGAGCAGGGCGGACATCGCGGCGGCGTTGGCCTGGGCGCCCGAGTGCGGCTGGACGTTGGCCGCCTCCGCGCCGAAGAGGGCCTTGACCCGGTCGATCGCGAGTTGCTCGACGACGTCGACGTGCTCGCAGCCGCCGTAGTAGCGGCGGCCGGGGTAGCCCTCGGCGTACTTGTTCGTCAGGACCGAGCCCTGGGCCTGCATCACGGCCGCCGGCGCGAAGTTCTCCGACGCGATCATCTCGAGTGTCGACTGCTGGCGCCTGAGCTCCTCGGAGACGGCGACGGCGATCTCGGGGTCCACCGCCACCAGGGGGAGGGAGAGAAGGCCGCTTGCCTCCGTCGTCGACGGACTCGCTGCCATAGAGCACCACCTTAATATGCGACTACTCCCAGACTGATATATCAGTTGTGTGCGGTAACGTAGGACAGCCGACGGAACGGGTCAAGGGGGTAGCGCGATGGATCGGACAGAGGCCTCGCCGGCGACCGCCGAGGAGACGCTCACCCTCGCCGAGCGCGCGTACCGCGACATCCGCGACCGGCTGATCATGCTGGAGATCCCGCCCGGCGCCCCGGTGAACGAGGATCTGCTCGCCCAGAGCGTCGGCTTCGGGCGCACCCCGGTGCGCGAAGCCCTCAAGCGGCTCCAGCACGAGCGGCTGATCGTGGCCTACCCGCGGCGTGGGACCTTCGCCACCGAGGTCAACATCACCGACCTCGCCCATATCTCCGAGGTGCGGCGCCAGTTGGAGCCGATGGCGGCGGCATGTGCGGCCGAGCGCGCCACGGCCGCCGACCGCGAGGCGCTGGGCGCGCTGCTGCGGCGACTGGAGGGCGAGGACACCCCCGGGCAGGGCGCGGACGCCCTGATGCGCCTGGACCTGCGGGTGCACCGCGCCATCTACGCCGCGACCCGCAACCCGTACCTCGAGGACACCCTCGTCCGCTACGACAACCTGGCCACCCGGATCTGGTGCCTGTTCGTGAACCGGCTGCCCGGCATGGCGGGGCACGTCGTCGAGCACGGACCGCTGCTGCGGGCCATCGTCGACGGCGACCCGGGCAAGGCCTCGGAACTCGCGCGAAGCCATGTCGTGGGCTTCGAGCGGGCGATCCGCGAAGCGATCTGAGCGCAACAACCCCCTCAGCCGCCGGCCTCAGACCGGCGGCTTGTTGCGTTTGACGCAACAGGGATGCTCTTACGGAAAAACCATGAGGGAATCCCTTGCGCGAGCCCAGGGCTCCACTTACGTTGTGCAACACCGTTGCTGGATATGCAACTCCATGTTGGGGAGTCCGTTCCATGAACGACCAGCCAAACGCCCCGGTGCGGCCCCAGCCGCCCGATCCACCCCCGCCGCTCGCCCCCTCCGCCGACGACATGGCCGGCTCACCCGCCGACGGCACCGCGGTACGCCGCCGCGTGGTGGCGGCCAGCTTCATCGGCAACTTCGTCGAGTGGTTCGACTACGCCGCCTACGGCTATCTGGCGGCGACCATCTCCACGGTCTTCTTTCCCGACACCGACCGCACGACGGCCCTGCTGGCGACCTTCAGCGTCTTCGCCGTCTCCTTCCTCGTCCGCCCCCTCGGCGGTTTCGTCTGGGGACACATCGGCGACAAGGTCGGCCGGCGCAGCGCGCTCTCGCTGTCCATCGTGATCATGTCGGTGGCGACCTTCTGCATCGCCCTGCTGCCCACGTATCACGCGGTCGGCCTGTTCGCACCCCTGCTGCTCCTGGTGGTCCGGGTCGTCCAGGGGTTCTCCGCCTCCGGTGAGTACGCCGGCGCCTCCGCCTTCCTGGTCGAGTACGCGCCCGCCGGACGGCGCGGTCTGTACGCCTCCGTGGTCCCGGCCAGCACCGCCTCGGGACTGCTGCTCGGCTCCCTGCTCGCGGCCCTGCTCACCGGGGTCCTCTCCGAGGACCAGATGCACGGCTGGGGCTGGCGCCTGCCCTTCCTGCTCGCCGCTCCGATGGGCCTGATCGGCCGCTACATCCGGATGCGGCTGGAGGACACCCCGGCGTTCCGCGCCCTGGAGGAGCAGGACGTCGTGCGGACCCCGGCCAAGCAGATGCTGCGCGCCAACCGGCGCCCGCTGGTCCTCGCGATGGGCGCCACCGTGCTCAACGCGGTCGGCTTCTACATGCTGCTCAGCTACATGCCGACGTACCTGTCAGAGGAACTCCACTTCGGCACCACCGAGTCGTTCCTCGCCACCACCATCTCGCTCACGGCGTACATCGCCTTCGTCTTCCTCACCGGCCTGGCCTCGGACCGGTTCGGCCGGAAGAAGATGCTGATCACGGCGTCCTCCCTGTTCACGCTGTGCACCGTGCCGGCGTTCATGCTGCTGGACGGCGCCGGGCTGCTGACCGTCATCGCGATCCAGGTGCTGCTCGGCGGCATGCTCACCCTCAACGACGGGACGCTGCCGAGCTTCCTCGCCGAGCAGTTCCCGACCCGGGTCCGCTACAGCGGTTTCGCCATCAGCTTCAACCTGGCGAACGCCCTCTTCGGCGGGACCGCGGCGTTCGTCGCCACGCTGCTCATCTCCTGGACCGGCAGCAGCCTCTCCCCCGCCTGGTACCTCGTCGCCGCCGCGCTGGTCTCGCTCTGGGCCGTCCTGGCCTCGAAGGAGACCTCACGCGAGCCGCTGCGCGAGCACTGAGGACCGCCCCACCGCCACCGGACCGCTCTTCTTCCCCGGTCGAAGGAGAGATGCCGGACCGATGAAGAACCAATGAAAGCCGACGAGAACCGACGCGAAGGAGTTACCCGTGTCCGCTGCCGACCTCGAGCGCCTGAAGCTGATCCGCAACGGTGAGAAGGAGCGACTGACCTTCTCCGACGCCGAGATGGAGCGCCGGCTGTCGATGCTCCGCAAGGCGATGGCCGAAACGGGCGCCGACGTCGCCCTGTTCACCTCGTACCACAACATCAAGTACTACTCCGACTTCCTCTTCACCTCCTTCGGCCGCCCCTACGCGCTGATCGTCACCGCGGACGACCAGATCACCGTCTCCGCCAACATCGACGCCGGCATGCCGTGGCGGCGCACCTTCGGCGACAACGTCGTCTACACCGACTGGCACCGCGACAACTACATCCATGTCATCAAGGAGACGCTGAGGGGGCGGGCCGTCACCCCGCGCCGGATCGGCGTCGAGCACGACAGCCTGCCGCTGGACACCCTGCGGAAGTTCGAAGCCGCCTTCCCCGGCACGGAGTTCGCCGACATCGCGCAGGCCGCCATGCGGCAGCGGATGGTCAAGTCGGATGAGGAGATCGCCCTGATCAAGGAGGGCGCGCGGGTCGGCGACCTGGGCGGCGAGGCCATCCGCGCGGCGATCCACGAGGGCGTCCCGGAGTACGAGGTCGCGCTGGCGGGCACCGACGCCATGGTCCGCGAGATCGCCCGCGCGTACCCGCACACCGAGATCCGCGACACCTGGGTGTGGTTCCAGTCGGGCATCAACACCGACGGCGCCCACAACTGGCCCACCACCCGCAAGGTGGGCCGCGGCGACATCCTGAGCCTCAACTGCTTCCCGATGATCTCCGGTTACTACACCGCGCTGGAGCGGACCCTCTTCTACGGCGAGCCCGACGCCCGGTCGCTCGAACTGTGGGAGGTCAACGTCGAGGTGCACCGGCGCGGTCTGGAACTGATCAAGCCGGGGATCAGCTGCGCGGAGATCGCCCACACGCTCAACGAGATCTACATCGGCCACGGCCTGCTGCCCAACCGCACGTTCGGCTACGGCCACTCGTTCGGTGTGCTGTCCCACTACTACGGCCGCGAGGCGGGGCTCGAACTGCGCGAGGACATCGACACCGTGCTCGAACCGAACATGGTGGTGTCCATGGAGCCGATGATCATGGTGCCCGAGGGCGAGCCGGGCGCCGGTGGTTACCGTGAGCACGACATCCTGGTCGTGACCGAGAACGGCGCCGAGAACATCACCAAGTTCCCCTTCGGCCCCGAGCACAACATCCTGGGCGTCTGACCGGGAACCCGACGGCACGCGGTGCCGCACCGGCCCCTCGGGGCGGCGCGGCACCGCGCAGTGCCGTGCACACCGAGGGAGCGCCCATGGCGGACAGGCGGACGGACCCTAGCCGCGAGGACACGGCAACGGCGGAGAACCGGGGGATCTCCGCCCTGCGCAACGGGATCTCCGTCCTGCTCTGCTTCAGCGCGCGGGAGCCCCTGCTCGGGGTCACCGACATCGCCGCCCGGGTCGGTCTGCACAAGAGCACCGTCTCCCGCGTCCTCGCCACCCTGGAGCAGGCCGGCCTGGTCGAACGGGCCGCCGATTCCCGGCGTTTCCGGCTCGGCCTGGGCGTCATCGCCATGGCCGGGCCCTTGCTCGCGGACCTCGATGTGCGCCGCGTCGCCCACCCGGTGCTGCGGGAGTTGACCCGGCGCACCGGTGAGACCTCGGCGCTGATGCTGTGGAACGGCTCCGAGGCCGTGTGCGTCGAGCAGGTCCCCAGCCCTCACGAGGTCAAGCACACCACCGCGCTGGGCACCCGGTACCACACCGCCGCCAGTTCGTCGGTGCGGGTGTTCCTGGCCCAGTTGCCCGGCGGCACCGTCCGCGCCCTGCTCACCAGCGGCACGCTGGTCCTGCCCGGGCTCGACGAGACGGCGGTGGAGGCGTATCTGTCCCAGCTCGACGCGATGCACGGGCAGGGCTACGCCACGAACTACGGGGAGACCTCGTTGCAGGAGGCGGGCGTGGCCGCACCGGTCTTCGACCACCGCGGCGAGTTGGCCGCGGCCGTCCTCGCCTCGACGCCCCGCTTCCGCGTCTCCCCCGACCGGCTGCCGCTTCTCGGCGAGGCGGTACGCACCGCCGCCGCCCAGGTGACCCGCCGACTCGGCGGCCACAGCCCGGACGGGCCACGGCAACGGGGGTGACCGCGCGGAACGCGCGCCGCCCGCCCGTGAGCCACCCTCACCGCACCGAACGCCCAACACCGAACCCGCCGCCCCCCCCCGGCCCGCCCCGGCCGTGAGGACAGCCCGGCCCGAACGGATGGGTCAGGCCCATCCGAGGGCGGCCCGGACACGTCGCACTCCTGGCTGTGCCACAGCGCACGGTACGAGCCGCCGGAGGCCGGACGGCGGCACGGCCTCCGGCGGCCACAACCCCGGACACCCGGCCGCCGGAGGCCGAACGCGCCGAACTCCCGGCGGTCCGCCCAGGCGGTTCCGCGGGAGCTCAGCGCGTTCGTCGGGCGCTGCCCGGCCGGTGCTAGCCGTGGGTCATGGTGAGTGAGTCGGGTGCCTCGATGCGCTCGATGCGTCGGACCTCCTTGACGGTCCCGGCCGTGTGGGCCGCGATCTGCTCCAGCGTGGTGATCCACATGCCGTCCAGGGCGCGCACGTCCTCGATCAGCCGTTCCAGGGCCGCCGCCCGGGAGGGGCGGCCGGAGATGAAGGGGTGGTTGGTCAGGACGAAGCAGCCGCTCTCGGCGTGGTGCGCCTGCGCCTCCAGCAGCCACATCTCGTGCACCTTGCGCGGGCTCTCGATCACCCCGCTGCCCGTCCAGCCGGGGTAGAAGGCGTACTGCTCCCAGTCGTCCAGGCCCCAGTCGACGGGGATCTCGACCAGGCTGCCCGCCGCCCCAGTGCCGTGCAGCCGGTACGGCGTGTCGCCGTCGAGCAGGCTGGAGTCGTACTGGAAGCCCCGCTCGATGAGCAGGTCCGGGGTGTGCCAGTTCATCTCCCACCACGGGGCCCGGTAGCCGGCCGGGCGGATGCCGAGCCGGTCCAGCGCCTCCAGGCCGCGGTCGAGGTACTCGGCCTCCCGCGCCGCGCCGATGCCCCGCATCGGCTCGTGGAGGTAGCCGTGGTGCGCCACCTCGTGCCCCTCGTCGACGATGCTCCGCACCATGTCGGGATAGGTGTCGGCGGTGAATCCGGGGACGAAGAACGTGGCCTTCACGTCCTGGCGCCGCAACAGTCGCAGCAGCCTGGGCACACCGACCCGCGGGCCGTAGGCCTGGTGGGTCATCAGCGACATTCGCGACGAGGCCGAGGGGTCGTGCGCGAGGACGCACGACTCGGCGTCGACGTCGAAGGTGAACGCGGCGGCGGCGCGGCGACCGTCAGGCCAGGGGAAGTTCATCGTCGGTCCTTTCCGGGACGGAGGGGAGGACAGCGGACCGGGCCGGGCGTGCCGCACGCGGTCCGAGCACCGCGTAGACCGTCGCGCTGGTGACCCCGCCGGCCAGCCACGACAGGTCCACGCCGCCGAGGGCGACGGCGACGGGCCCCTGGAAGACCGGGATCACCCCGTACATGAACAGCCAGGTGGCGAGGACGCCGGCGAAGAACGCGGTGTAGCCGGCCCAGTTGACGTCGGGCAGCCGCCTGGTGCCGACGGGGTCGAAGAGCCGGTCGACCTGGATCGAGCCGCGCTCGACCCGGTAGTAGTGGACGAGCATGATGCCGCCCCAGGTGGACACCCAGGCCACCAGGCCGACCAGCCAGGTGTCGAGGACGGAGGCGAAGTCCGACTGGTAGATGAAGAAGACCACGGCGACCATGGACAGCACGCCGACCACGCTGCTCAGCGTGCGCCGCGGCACCCGGATGTCCAGGGCCTGGGTGGCGACGGTGAAGGTGTAGATGTTCAGGATGTTGGTCGCCACGGGGCCGTGCAGGACGAGCAGGAGCACGGGGATGGCGAGCGCCCCGAAGTTGTCGACGATGAGGCGGCCCGGGTCGACGGAGCCGTTCTTGGTGGCGAGGGTGGCGCCGAGCACCCCCAGCCACACCACGGGGATGAACTGCCCCAGGGTGCTGGCCAGATAGAGCCTGCGCCGGGGCATGCCGGTGCTGACGAAGCGCGAGTAGTCCGCGGCGTAGGTGAACCAGGTGATGCCCCAGCCGATGCCGATCGCGGTCATCACTCCGGTCATGGCGGCCAGGCGCGCGCCGCCGGTGAGCACGTGTCCGGGCGGGCCCGCGTACGACCAGTCGATGTGGAGGAAGAACCAGGCCACCACCGACATGGCCACCAGGACCACGATGGTGGGCGGTACCGTCCAGCGTTCGAAGGCGGAGATCGCGCGGTAGCCGATCCAGGAGATGCACACCTGGACCGCCATGATCACGGCCGCGACCGCGATCTTCCACGCGTGGTTGGCACCGTGCGGATCGACCAGGCCGAGCTTGCCCAGCAGGGCCATGACGAGGTCCAGGATGATCCATGTGTTGACCGAGCACCAGCCGATCGCCAGGAACGCCTGGATGCCGGCGGGCAGATAGTTGCCGCGGCGTCCGAAGGCGGCGCGCCCCAGGACCATGCCGGTCACACCGGTGCGCTGGCCCATGAGGACGAAGACGCCGAAGAAGGCCATGCCGATGAGGTTGCCGACGACCAGCACGATGAGCGTGTCGGACAGGCCCAGACCGAGTTTGACGCCGAGCGCCCCCAGGACCCAGTTGATGGGAGCGATGTTGGCGCCGCACCAGATCCAGAACTGGCCGGACACGCTGTTGGTCCGGGCCGACTCCGGGACGGGCTGCAACGCGGCCTCGACCTCGGGGACGGTGGACGGTGGCGGGGACGAGGGTGCGGAAGAAGCAGACATGGGTTGACCCCCAGGTTGAGACGGCCTGTTCGCACGCTGGGGCGGGCCGCTTGCCCCGCAATCCTGGTGGTCCCGGTCACACGGAACAAGAAACGATCTGTCATACAGTTGTCCCGCCGTGCTAAACAAATCGTCATGCTGATGTCGCTGTCGCGGGTCCTCGCCCATCCGAGCCTCGCACCGGCCGAGCCCCGGGTCCTGGCCGGATCGCGAGGTCTGGAGCGGACCGTGCGCTGGCTCCACTCCAGCGAGGTCCTGGAGGTGGCGCCGCTGCTGCGCGGCGGTGAGCTGCTGCTGACCGGCGGCACCATGCTGGCCCGCGCCGGCGAGGACGAGCAGCGCGCGTACGTCCGGAGCCTGGCCGTCCGGGGAGTCACGGGCGTCGCGATCGAGACCGGCGGCGAGCTCCGGGAGGTTCCGGCGCCGCTCGTCGAGGAGGCGGCCGCGCGGGAGTTCCCGGTCGTCGAACTGCGGCGGGTGGTCCCGTTCGTGGAGGTCGCCGAGGTGATCAACGGCGCCCTGATCAACGACTCCGTGGCGCGGCTGCGCTCGGTGGACGCGCTCTCCCAGGAGCAGTCCGAGCTGCTCGCCGAGGGCGGTGGCGTACAGGAGGTGCTGGACGCGCTCGTGCGGCACACGTCGGCGGCGGCCGCCGTCTTCGACGCGAACGACCGGCTCATCACCGTCAGCAGCCCGGAGGAGGACCCGGGGAGCGGGCCCGCGCGGGAGGAGCCGAACCCGTTCGGCGGCATGGGGACGCGGCTGACGATCCGCGGGGTCCCCGCGGCCACCCTCGTGCTCTACCCGGACGCCGACGCGGACGTCGAGACGCTGGAACTGGCGCAGGACCGGACGGTGGAGGCGCTGAAGCTGGCACTGCTGCGGTTCCGGCCTCCGGGTCCGCGGGAGTTCGCCGCGAGTGAACTCGTCCGGCTGGCCGCCGCGGACGGCGCGCATCCGCAGCGGATCCGCCGGCTGGGCGTGTCGATCGGTTTCAGCGCCGACGCGCCGGTCATCGGGGTGGCCGCCCGCGCCACCGGGCCGTCGGCGGAACTGCGCCGCCTGGACGATCTGCTGTCCCGCTACGGCCGGACCGCGGTCGACGTGCCGTCCCCGCTCGCCGTGCATACGCTCCTGTCACTGCGGGACCGCAACGGCGCCGCCGGCCTGCGGGCCCGGCTCGTCGCCGATCTCACCGAGTGGCGCTCGTCCGACCGGACGGCGATCGCCGTCGGCCCGCTGATGCCGGCCCTGGAGGACGCGGCCGTCTCGCTGGGCGCGGCGCTGGAGTGCGTGCGCCGCCCCACGCGCGCGTTCCGGGCCGGAGTGGTCGACGCCACCGAGCTGAGTGCGGAGCGGTTGCTGCTCGACGACGAGCTGCGCATCCCGGCGGAGCGGCTCGTACGGGAACAGCTCGGGCTCCTGCTCACCCTGCGGCACGAGGAACGCGACCTCCTGCTCACCACCCTGGAGACGTATTTCGAGACCGGCTTCAACAAGACCCGCGCGGCGGCGGAACTGCATCTGCAACGCCAGTCCCTCTACGCGCGGTTGCAGCGCGCCTTCGACCTCCTGGGCGGCGATCCGACGGGAACGCCCCGGGCGCTGGCCCTGCACCTGGCGCTGCGCGTCCACCGTCGGCTCGTCTGACCGCGTTCCCTGCCGGGGCGGTGGGGACGGTGGTCAGTCCTTGTAGTCGGGGCAGGTCCGGTCGAGCAGGCGCAGCAGCGCCGCCCAGGCGAGTCCGTACGCGTCGGCGTCCTCGAAGTCCGAGGTCGCCTCGCCCGCGAGCTGCTGGGCGGTGTACTCGCAGACCTCGGCCGACGGGACGACGAGGGGGCCGCCGCCCGCCTGCGCGGTCACCTGGATCTCGCAGGCCTTCTCCAGGTAGTACATGCGCAGGAACGCCTGGGCCGCGCTCTCGCCGACCGTCAGCAGCCCGTGGTTGCGCAGGATCAGGGCGGGGTGGCCGCCGATGTCGGCCACGAGGCGCCGCTGTTCGTCGAGGTTGAGGGCGACGCCCTCGTAGTCGTGGTAGCCGACCCGGTTGTGGAACTCCATCGACATCTGGTTGACCGGCAGCAGCCCGTCGCGCTGGGCGGCGACGGCGCAGCCCGCCTTGGTGTGGGTGTGCAGCACGCAGTGCGCGTCCTCGCGCGCGGCGTGGATCGCGCTGTGGATGACGAAACCGGCCGGGTTGACCGGGTACGGGGTCGGCTCGACCGGGTTGCCGGACAGGTCGATCTTCACCAGGTTCGAGGCGGTGATCTCCTCGAACAGCAGGCCGTAGGGGTTGATCAGGAAGTGGTGGTCCGGGCCCGGCAGCCGCAGCGAGATGTGCGTGAAGATGAGGTCGGTCATGCGGAAGTGCGCGACGAGCCGGTAGACGGCGGCCAGTTCGCGGCGCAGCCGCAGCTCCTCGGCGGCCGGATCGAGGGCCGGCGCGGCCGGGCTCCGGGTGGCGGGCGTGCTCAGCAGGTCGGTCATGGGGGCTCCTTCGGGACTGTTCAGGCCTCGGGGTCGACGACGGGCGTGAGGGGACGGCCGGTGCGCTGCCAGGCGACGACGTTCTCGGCGGGCTCGCACACGTACGCGCGGTGCGAGACGTCTGACAGGAAGGCGCTGTGCGGGGACAGCTGGATGCGCGGGTGGCCGCGCAGCGGGTCGCCGGCGGGCGGGGGCTCCACGGGCAGGACGTCGAGGGCGGCTCCGGCGAGCCGGCCGCTGTCGAGCGCCCGGAGCAGGGCCTCGGGGTCGACGAGCTCGCCGCGGGCGACGTTCACCAGCAGGCCGCCCGGTCGCATGCGGGCAAGCAGTCCGTCGTCGACCATGCCCCGGGTCCGGTCGGTGAGCGGGACGTGCAGGGACAGCACGTCCGCCGCGCCCACCAGTTCGTCGAGCCCGAGCCGGTCGACACCGGCCGGCCATCCGGCGGGGTCGGCCTGCGGGTCGTAGGCGGCGAGGCGGCCGAAGACGGGAGTCGCGATCCGGACGAGTTCCCGGGCGATGCGGCCCATCCCGACCAGTCCCAGCGTCAACCCGCTGGCCCGGCGCGGCAGTTCGGCCCTGGCGAAGTCGGTGGCCCAGCCCCCGCCGCGCACGACGGCGTCGGCCTGCGGCAGTCGGCGTACGAGGGAGAGGGCCGAGGCGAGGGCGTGGACGGCGACGTCCTCGGTGGCGGTGCCGGGCAGGTTGGTCACCCACAGGCCGCGACGGCGGGCCGCGGCGGCGTCGATCATGTCGTACCCGGCCGACATGGTGGCGAGGACGCGCAGCCGCGGCAGGCGGTCGAGGAGGGCCTCGTCCACGCGTGCGTAGCCGACGATCAGCGCCACCGCGTCATGGGCCGCGGCCGCGATGGCCTCGGGGTCGCGGCTGCCGGCGATCCGCACGGCGAAACCCGCGTCGGTGAGGAGCCGGACGCCCGGCTCCGGGTCCAGCTCGCCCAGGTCCGTGTAGACGACCACGGGTTGCCCCACGGCGACCTCCTCAACTGATTCGACCGTTTGGAACGTCCTCAACTTACGTTTCGACTGATCTGATGTCCATTGGTGATTGACTCGACCGTGCAGTGATGCGCATCACCCGCCGGTGGACCCGGCGGACGATGCCCGAGAATGACACCGGACCCGGGCGCCGCCGCACCACGGGCCGACACACCGAAGGAACCGAGGGGAACAGCCCAGGTGGATCTGGACCACACCGACCTCACCGTCGTGCGCGAGCTGCAGACGGACGGCCGCCTCACCTACGAGACGCTGGCCCAGCGCGTGGGCCTGTCACGGCCCGCCACCCGGGCCCGGGTCCAGCGGATGCTGGACTCCGGCGCGGTGCGCGTGGTGGCCATCGTGCACCCCGCCGTGCGCGGGCTGACCGCCTCGGCGCACCTGTCGATCGACACCAACGGAGCGGCCGGACCGGTGGCGCGCGCCATCGCCGCGATGCCCCAGGCACCGTTCGTCACCCTCACGGCGGGGCAGCGCGCCATCATGACCGAGCTGCGCACCGAGGGGTTCGCCGAGCTGGACCGGGCGATCGAGCGGGTGCGCACCCTGCCGGGCGTACGGACGGTCGATCCGCTGATCACCACCCGCCAGCTGAAGGACCCCTACCTGCTGCCCGACCCGCCGGCCGCCGCCGAACTCGACGAGCGGGACCGGCGGATCCTGGACGAGCTGGAGCGCGACGGCCGGCTGCCGTTCGCCGAACTCGCCGACCGGGTGGGGCTGTCGGCGGGCGCCACCCGGTCCCGCACGCTGCGGCTGCTCGACGGCGGCGTCGCGAAGGTACTCGCCCTGGTGCGGCCCGAACTGCTGGGCATGGGCCATCTCTGCGGCTTCGCGGTGCGCCTGGACGGTCCCGCGGATCCGGTGGCCGAGCAGCTCGCCTCCTGGGACCGCGTGTCGTTCCTGTCCGCCTGCCTCGGCCGGGCCGATCTGGTCGGCACCATCACGGCCGAGTCGCTGCCCGCACTCCTGGCCACCCTGGAGCGGATGCGGGCGTGCGAGCAGGTGAGCGGCGTGGAGAGCTGGCTGCACATGGAACTGGTGAAGGAGCGCTACGACCCGGGAGCCCCGGCCCCGGCACCGGACGCCGGAGCGGGAACCGCGGACAGCCACCCCCTCTGACGAACGATCCGTAACCAAAGACCACCGATGGCTTCCGAAATTTTTTCGCGAAGCACCTCTAGCCAATCTGTCGTTCGTTATCTATCGTCCAGGCGAACGAATCAGCCGTTGCGTCGCCTCCGCGCACCTTCGGCGTCCCCTGGTCGAAAGCAGGCCCCATGCACCACCCCCTCGACGCCCCCGACCGCACCCTGCTGGTGACCGGCGCCGCGATCGCCGCCGCCGGCACCACGACCCGCGCGGAAGCCCTGGCCGTGCGCGGCGACCGGATCGTGCACGTCGGCACCGCCGACGACGCCCGCGCCGCGCTCGGCCGCGTGGACCGCGAGCTGGAGCTCGACGGCGGTCTGGTCCACCCCGGTTTCGTCGACGCGCACTGCCACCCGGTGATGTACGGCCAGGCCCTGGCCTGGGTCGACTGCCGGCCCGAGCGCGTACCGGACATCGACACCCTGGTCGACGTGCTGCGCGAGGCCGCCCGCGGCCTGCCCGCCGGAGTCCCGGTGCGCGGCTTCGGCTACGAGCACCGCCGCCTCGCCGAACACCGCCACCCCACCCGCCATGACCTCGACCGCGTCGCCGACGACCGCGAGGTCTACGTCATGAACGCCTCCGGTCACGGCGGCGTCGTCAACTCCCACACGCTGCGGACCTGCGGCATCACGGCCGGCACCCCGGATCCCGAGGGGGGCAGCATCGGCCGTTTCGCCTCCGGCGAGCCCGACGGGCAGCTGTGGGACGCCGCGTGCGACCTGCTCACCGGGCCGGGCGGGGTGAAGATCGGCAACCACGGCCCGAACTTCCACCTCACCGAACCGGACGCCGTCATGGCCGACCATCTGGCGCGCGCCCAGGAGGTCTTCCTGGCCGCCGGTGTCACCACGGTCGGCGACGCGCAGGCCTCGCGCCGCGAGATGGAGACCTACCTGAGGGCGCAGGAGTCCGGCTCCCTGCGCATGCGGGTGTCGGCGTACCTCACCTCCGCGCTGCTGGACACCGCGCTCGAACTCGGCGTCGTCCACGGCTTCGGCGGCGACCTGTTCCGTGTGCAGGGCGTCAAGTTCTACGCGGACGGCACGCTGGGCGGCTGGACCGCCTACTTCCCCGAGGGCTACGCCACCGACTGCTGCCACCACGGCCAGCTGTACCACTCGGTCGAGGAGTACGCGGAGATCGTCGCTCGGGCTCACCGCGCGGGTCTGCAGACGGCGACGCACGCCCAGTCCCCGTACGCCATCGGCATGGTCCTCGACGCGGTCGAGAAGGCTCAGGCGGACCGGCCCCGGCCGGACATGCGGCACCGTATCGAGCACTGCGGCCTGCCCATCGACGAGCAGATCGAGCGCATGGGCGCGCTGGGGGTCGTCCCGGTGATGCAGCCGCAGCACCACCTGCGGACCGGCGACGGCACGCTGACCGCCGTCGGCGAGCTCGGCCACCGCTACAACCCCGCGGGCCGCTGCCTCACGGCCGGCGTTCCGGTCGTGTTCAGCTCCGACGCGCCGGTCGCCCCGCCCGCCCCGCTGGAGGCGGTCTCCGCGGCCGCCACCCGGCGCACGGTCCTGGGCACCGTCCTGGGCGACGAGACACTGCGGCTGCCGGTCGCCGACGGACTGCACGCGCACACCGCCGCGGCCGCCCGCGCCCTGCACCGCGAGCACGCGGTGGGCGCGCTGGCGCCTGGCATGCTCGCCGACTTCGTCGTCCTCGACGCCGACCCCCTGCACACCGCGGCCGACGAACTCGCCGGCATCGGCGTGCGCGAGACCTGGATCGGCGGCACCCGCGCCTGGGCGGCCCCCGGCCGCTGAGGCTCCCGTCCCCGCTCCGTCCCCTTCCCCCCGGGAGCGGCGCGCACCACCGCGCCGCTCTCCCGCTCCCCCGTCCCCACCCTCAGCCGGAGGTCCCGCATGCCGGACCGCACCCACCAGCCCGATCCGAGAAACGCGCGCAGAGCCGCGCTGGCCGCCCTGGCCGGCACCTCGATCGAGTGGTACGACTTCTACGCCTTCGCCACCGCCGCGGCCATCGTCTTCAACGACGTGTTCTTCCCCGCGGACATGCCCTCGCTGCTCAAGACCCTGTCCGCCTTCGGCACGTTCGCCGTCGGCTTCCTGCTGCGACCGCTCGGCGGCGTGGTGTTCGGGCACATAGGCGACCGGGTGGGACGCAAGAAGACCCTCGTCATCACCCTGCTGATGATGGGCATCGCGTCCTTCGCCATCGGCCTGCTGCCGACCTACGCCCAGGTCGGCGCCCTGGCTCCGGTCCTGCTCATCGTCCTGCGCCTGGTCCAGGGTGTCGCGATCGGCGGCGAGTGGGGCGGCGCGGTGCTGATCGCGGTGGAGAACGCCCCGAAGGGCAGGAGGACCTTCTTCGGCTCGTTCGCCCAGCTCGGTTCGTCCGTCGGCGCCCTGCTGTCCACCGGCGCCTTCAGCCTGATGAACCTCTTCGGCCACGACGCGTTCCTCAGCTGGGGCTGGCGCGTGCCGTTCCTCGCCTCCGCCGTCCTCGTCGCCATCGGACTCGTCATCCGCGTCAAGCTCGAGGACTCGCCGGTGATGTCCGAGGTGCGCGAGGAGCGCGAGGAGCGCGGGAGTGAGGCCAAGCTGCCGGTCGCGGAGGTGCTCCAGAAGGCCTGGCGTACCGTGCTGGTCGGCGTCTTCGCCCTGGCCACGGCCACCGGCGGCTACTACGTGGTGACCAGCTACCTGCTGTCCTACGGCACCGGGCACCTGCACCTGTCCGAGTCGATGCTGCTCAACGGCCTGACGCTGGCGGCCTTCCTCGAACTGCTCGTGACCCCGGGCCTGGCCTGGCTCGGGGACCGCGTCGGCGCGCACAAGGTCGTCATCGCCGGACTCGCCGGAGTCGTCGTCCTGGCGGCGCCGCAGTTCATGGTGATGGGCACGGGCAGCGTCGCGCTGATCTACCTGATGATGCTCGCGATGCGGTTCGTGATGTCGGCCCTGTACGGACCGATCGCCGCGATCCTCGCCGAAGGCTTCGAACCGCACGTCCGCTACACCGGGATCTCCCTGTCGTACCAGGTCTGCAACCTGATCTTCGGCGGCTTCGCACCGGTGGTCTGTGTGTCCCTGGCCGCGCTGGCGGACGGCCACTACTGGCCCCCGGCCGTGCTGCTGATGGCCATCTCGGCGGTTGGCATCTGGTGCACGGCGCGACTGCACACCGTCCGCGTGCGGCGGGAGGCCGCTCAGCCGGCCACCGCGGAGGCGGAGCCGCTGCCGGCGGTCTCCTGACATCTCACGGCGGGGAGGGTGGGCTCCACTTCGAGCCCGCCCTCCCCGCCGTGCCGGCTCAGCCGCCGGACCGCCGCTCGCGCAGCCCACCTCGTCCACCCGGCACTCGCCTGCCGGCTGTACGAGGTGGGCTGCGGGTTGCGGGCTGCTGGCTGCTGGCTGCTGGCCCATATAGACCGCCCTCCTTATGGGTTCCGCACACATGCCCTCCCTCCCTGCCCCCTGCCTAATGTGGGCCGCCGCGGTGGGACGGAGCCGTGGATGCGCGCAGGAGAGGGCGGGAGCATGCCGAACAGACGAAGCCGTGCGGGCCGGTGGCGGATGCTGCTCGCCCTGCTGATGGCCGTGGCGGCCGGACCGGTGGCCGGCGCCGGCACCGCGTCGGCCGCCGAACCGCCGTCCTACCTCACCCTCGAGGCGAGCTACGGAGCCGGCACCGTCACCAACGGCTGGGAGCGCGTGGAGCGCTACGTCGACACCACCCCCGGATTCCGCACCGAGGGCTATCCGGCCGACGGCCGCGGCGACCAGGACGGAAAGCGCGTCACGTACTTCGGCGGGGTCTCCCGCCCGAGCTCCGGCCGCTTCCTGCTCTACTCGGCACCCGGTTGGAACACCGGCAGCCGCACCACACCGGTCCTGCTCGTGCACGGCGCCAACGACACCGCGGACCGAGCCTGGGCCAACCCGGGCGAGGCGGGCGGCTACGGCTGCGGCGCCCTGTCCTGCCCGTCCACCGGGCTGATGCAGTACCTGTCCGCGCGCGGCCACCGCGTCTTCGCCGTCGGCTTCGCGCACAAGCAGGGCGACAACCTGATGCAGGCGCAGATCGTCGGCGACGCCATCGCCGCCATCAAGGCGAAGCTCGGCGTCACCAAGGTCGACCTCGTCGGCTGGAGCAAGGGCGAGATGTCGACCCGCGCGTACGTGTCGTCGCTGAAGCCGAGCTGGGGACGGGCGTACGCCGGCGACGTGCGCAGGCTGATCACCGTCGGCGGTCCGAACGGCGGCTACGACTACCCGTACGCGCACGGCTGGGCGCACGACTTCTCCATCTGGCCCGAGTGCGGCGGCACGGTCAACGCTCCCTCCCCGCACTCGCGGATGACCTGCTACGGCCTGTACACCGCGCACCCCGAGTTCTCGATGACGCCCTCCGGCGGCTACGACAACTACCCCGGCCAGCGGCAGATGCTGGCCCGCTGGGACGGGAGGTACGGGGTCGACGGCGCCGCGCAGGACTGGTACACGACGTACTACGGCGGCCAGGGCTTCTACACCGCGGGCAGTGGCATCCAGGCCGCCATCGACGCCGGCTCGCTGATCAAACCGCTGCACGCCGCCGGCGTACCCGCCTCCGTCACCACCTACCTGCTGGCCGGTGGATCCCCCACCGTCGTCGGCATCTTCAACGAGAACCGCGGGCCGAGCGACGGTGTCGTCTTCATCGCCAGCGCGCTCGACACCACCGGCATCCCCACGGTCGGCGGCACCGCGACCATCGTCGGCGCCAACCACCTGGAGCTGGGCTGGAACGGCTCGGCCGCCGCCCAGGTCGCCACCTGGCTCTCGTAAAGGACAAAGGATCAGATGACGATGACCAGCAGCATCCGCACCCGCCGGGTATCCACCGACCGCCTGACCGTCCAGGTCACCGACCTCCGGGACGAGGGCGAACCGGTCGTCTTCGTCCACGGCAACGTCTCCTCGTCCGCCTTCTGGCACCCCACCATGGCCCTGCTGCCGGACCGCTACCGCCCGATCGCGCTGGACCTGCGCGGCTTCGGCGGCACCGACCCGCTGCCCATCGACGCCACGCGCGGCCTGCGCGACCACGCCGACGACCTCGCCGCACTGCTGGCGGCCCTCGGGATCGACCGGGCGCACCTGGTGGGCTGGTCCATGGGCGGGGGCGTGATCATGCAGTACCTGTCCGACCACCCGGCCAGGGTGCGCTCCCTGACCCTGGTCAACCCGGTCTCCCCGTACGGCTTCGGTGGCACGCACGGGGTGGACGGAACCCTCAACTCCGAGGACGGGGCGGGCTCAGGCGGCGGCACGGCGAACCCGGAGTTCGTCGCGCTGCTGGCCAAGGGCGAGCGCGGCGAGGACTCCCCGGTCGCGCCCCGCTCCGTCCTGGCGACCTGCTACGTCAAGCCGCCGTGGCGCCCCGAGGGCGAGCAGGAGGACGCCTACGTCGACTCCATGCTCACCACGCGGACCGGCGACGACCACTATCCGGGCGACAGCGTGCCGTCGACGGCCTGGCCTGGCGTGGCTCCCGGCACCCGGGGTGTTCTCAACTGCCTTTCCCCGCTGCACTTCCGCCTCGACGAGCTGCATCTGATCGACCCCAAGCCGCCGGTGCTGTGGATCCGCGGCGAGGACGACGTGATCGTCTCGGACACCTCGATGTTCGACCTGGCGCACCTGGGCGCGATCGGCGCGGTGCCCGGCTGGGACGGGACCCCCGCGCAGCCGATGGTGGCGCAGACCCGCCATGTGCTGGGCCGCTACGCGGCGCACGGCGGCACGGTCCGCGAGGTCGCCGTCCCGGACGCCGGGCACGCGGTGCATCTGGAACGTCCGGAGGAGTTCGGCGCGGCCCTGCGGGGGATCCTCACGGCATGACACCACGCACCACGGTATGCACGACCGAACAGGGCGCCGTCCGCGGCTGTGTTTCCACTTCCGCGGACGGCGGCGTGGCGTGCTTCCTGGGCATCCCGTACGCCGCCCCGCCGTTCGGCCCCCGCCGCTTCCTGGCGCCGGGCCCGCCCGAGCCCTGGGCGGGCGTGCGCGACGCCACGGCCTACGGCCCGACCGTGCCGCACGCGCCCTACGCGCCGCCCTTCGACGCCCTCATCCCGGAGGACGTCATCCCCGGCGAGGACTGCCTGAACCTCAACATCTGGACGCCCGCCCCGGAGCCGGGGGCCGGCCTGCCGGTGATGGTGTGGCTGCACGGCGGGGCGTTCTCCAACGGCTCGGGTTCGGCGTCGGCGTACGACGGCAGCGCCTTCGCCCGCGGCGGGGTCGTCTGCGTCACCCTCAACTACCGCCTGGGCTCGGACGGTTTCCTCCACCTGCCGGGTGTCCCGGACAACCGCGGGCTGCTGGACCAGGTGGCCGCCCTGCGTTGGATCCGCGCCAACATCGCCTCCTTCGGCGGCGACCCCGACCGGGTGACGGTCTTCGGCGAGTCGGCGGGCGCGATGAGCATCGGCGTCCTGCTGGCCACCGGCATGGCCCGCGGACTGTTCCACCGGGCGATCCTGCAGAGCGGCGCCTGCCACCACTTCCTGCGCCCGCCCTCGGCGGCCCTGATCACGGCCCGCCTGGCCGCGAAGCTCGGCATCGAACCGACCTTGGAGGCCTTCGCCACGGTCCCCCTGGCCGACCTCCTCCCCGCCCAGGCCGAACTCCGCGCGGAGGTGAGCGCCCGCCCGGACCCGGCCCTGTGGGGCGAGGCGGTGCTCAACCTGATGCCCTTCGAACCGGTCACGGCCGGCCTGTCCCTGCCCGGCCCGGACTGCGGCGTCGACCTCCTGATCGGCAGCAACCGCGAGGAGTACCGCCTGTTCCTGGTCCCCACGGGACTCCTGGACGCGATTCCCGACTCCGCGCTCCGCGCCACAACGACGGCATACGGCCTGGACCCGGCCAAGGCCCTCCCGGTCTACCGGGCGACCCGCCCCACCGCCGCCCCGGGCGAACTCCTCTCCGCGGTGGCGACGGACTGGTTCTACCGCATCCCCGCCATCCGCCTGGCCGAGTCGGTCCCCGGCTCCCACCTGTACGAATTCGCCTGGCACTCCCCCCAGTTCGACGGTCACCTGGGCGCCTGCCACGCCCTGGAACTCCCCTTCACCTTCAACCGCCTCCACGACCCCGCATACACCCCCCTACTGGGCTCCCACCCACCCCAACCACTCGCGAACGCGATGCACACGGCCTGGCTCTCCTTCGCGAAGACGGGCACCCCGGGCTGGCCCGCCTACGACACGACCACCCGCACGACGATGGTCTTCACCGAGGACCCGACCCCGGAAAACGACCCACGCAGCGAGGAACGCCTGTTGTGGGAAGGCGTTCGCCAGTCATGACCGGTGACTGGCGGAAGGACCGTATCGGCAGTGCGCTGCGGGGTGAGAACCCCGCCGTGCTCCGCAGGCTGGACGCGGGCTTCGCGGTGATCGGGGACGTGCAGTTCCTGCCGGGGTACTCGGTGCTTCTGGTGGACGATCCCGCGATGCAGCGACTGTCGGAGCTTCCGAAGAACAGGCGGATGGCGTTCCTGTCCGACATGGACAAGCTGGGGGAGGCCGTCGAAGATGCTTGCAGGCGGCTGGACCCGGCTTTCCGGCGGGTCAATCTGGAGATCCTGGGGAACACCGATCCGTTCCTGCACGCCCATGTGTGGCCGCGCTTCGACTGGGAGCCGGCCGACCTCGTGGGCCGGCCGGTGTGGCTGTATCCGCGCGAGCGCTGGCACGACGAGCGGTACGCGCTCGGCCCCCGGCACGACACGCTGCGCGAGGCGATCACAGAGGAACTGGATCGCCTCGCGTAGGGGAAGGCACCACGTGGACGCCGCCGACGGCGCTTCAGTAGTGGTAGCGGGCCGCGAGGATCACGATCTCCGTGTCCGTGACCAGCACCCTCAGCGCAGTGACTGTTCTGTCCAGATGACCTTTCCGGTCGGGGTGTAGCGGGTCCCCCAGCGCTGGGCGAGTTGGGCGACGAGGAACAGCCCTCGTCCCCCTTCGTCGGTGCTGGTGGCACGCCGCAGACGCGGTGAGGTACTGCTGCAGTCGGAGACTTCGCATATCAAGGTACGGTCAAGGATGAGCCGCAACTCGCACGGCTGTGCCGCGTACCGGATGGCGTTGGTGGCCAGTTCGCTGACGATCAGCTCGGTGGTGAAGGTCAGCCTTTCCAATTGCCATTCGGACAACTGACGAACGGCCTCCTCCCGCAGGTGGGACACGGCGGCCGGGTCATCGGCGAGATCCCAGCGCGCGATGTGCCGCGCGTCCAGGGCGCGGGTGCGTGCGACGAGCAGGGCGACGTCGTCGCCGCGTCGGGCGGGCAGCAGACCTTCGACCAGCACTCGGCAGGTTTCGCCGGGCGAGCCACGGGCACCGCAGAGCAGTCTCCGCATGTGCTCGAGTCCCGTCCCGATGTCGCGATCCCGGTGCTCGACGAGGCCGTCGGTGTACAGGATCAGCTGGCTTCCCTCGGGCAGGTCCAGATCAAGGGTCTCGAACGGCAGGCCGCCAAGGCCCAGAGGCGGCCCGGCCGGCTCGTCGAGGAAGTCGACCGTACCGTCGGGGAGGACCAGGGCCGGTGCCGGGTGGCCTGCGCGGGCCAGGGTGCAGCGCCTTGAGGAGGGGTCGTAGACCGCGTACAGGCAGCTCGCGCCGACGACCTCACTCGGCTCGACCCCTTCGGGCTCCGGGTCGAGGTCGAGGCGGACCACCAAGTCGTCCAGTCGGGTGAGCACCTCGTCCACCGGCAGATCGAAATCCGAGAAGTTGCGGACGGCCGTGCGCAGGCGGCCCATCGTGGCGGACGCCTGCAGACCGTGGCCGACCACGTCACCGACGACGAGTGCCACCCGGGCACCCGACAGCGGGATGACATCGAACCAGTCCCCGCCCACGGCTGACTGTGCGGGCAGGTAGTGGCATGCGACGTCCACGGCGTTCTGCTCGGGAAGAGTGTGCGGGAGCAGGCGCCGCTGCAGAGCCAGAGCGGTGGTGTGTTCGCGGGTGTAGCGGCGGGCGTTGTCGATGCACACCGCTGCCCGGCTCGCGAGTTCCTCGGCAAGGGAGAGGTCGTCCTCCTCGAAGGGACCAGGCCGCTCGGAGCGGTAGAACGTCACCACGCCCAGGATGACACCCCGGGCGCACAGAGGGACGGCGATGAGTGAGTGCAGCCCCGCCTCACGGATCTGCTCAGCACGTGCCGGGTCGTAAGCCGTCCAGGCGTAGGCCGTCTCCAGTTCTGGTTCGAGAACCGACTGCGCGGTCGTCAGGCAGCGGTTCTGCAGCATGGACGGGGTGTATTCCATCCGCGTCCCCGCCGGGTAGAGGTGTGACCCCCGGCGGACGGCACCGAGGGCGATCCGGCGCATCTCCTCACCCGGGTTCGTCGGCTCATCGCCGATGAGCACGGACTCGGCGAGGTCGACCGTGACGAAGTCGGCGAAGACCGGGACCGCTGCCTCGGTCAGCTCCTCGGCGGTCCTGGTCACGTCCAGGGTCGTGCCTATGCGCTCCGCCGCCCTGCACAGCAGTTCGAGGCGTTGTCGCGCCCGCACGGCCAGACGCCCGATGCCAGGCTCGCCCACGGCCACGAGCCCGCC
The DNA here is from genome assembly GCF_053601495.1 of Streptomyces sp. NPDC004721. Classification (NCBI taxonomy): domain Bacteria; kingdom Bacillati; phylum Actinomycetota; class Actinomycetes; order Kitasatosporales; family Streptomycetaceae; genus Streptomyces; species Streptomyces sp. NPDC004721. Next base: position 60,290 of record NZ_JBSGBZ010000028.1, on the reverse strand, counting down.
CTCCACGGCGCCCTGCTGCTCACCTACGGACGGCGAGGCGTGTGCCGGGGCAGGCCTCGCCGACACGGATGCCGGCCTGGGCGTTGCCTCCGCGGCCTGAGGGCTCATGGGCTCCAGGCGCTGGAGCGCGCCATCGGCGCGCAGGGCCTCGACGACGAAACCGGTGAGGGCGTCGGTGGCGCCTTCCACGGGTCGGCTGCGCAGCACGGCGGTGCGACCTCGGGCAAGAGGTACCTCGACGACCGCAGCCTGTCCGGCGGAGATGAGTTCTGCCGCCGCCCTCCGCAGGACCTCCAGGTCGTCGCGGCGCAGCAGTTCCCCCGCCGTGCTGACGACGTCGCTCGCGATCAGGTGCGCCGTGGCGCCGCCGGCCGTCCTGCGCTGGGCTCGCAGAAACGCGCGGAGCAGGGATCGCTCGTGTTCCTCTATGTCGTCGAGAAGCAGACGTTCGATGGCGTTGGCCGTCTCCTGTACCAGGACAAGCATCACCGGGTCGCCGAGATCGTTGATGCTTGACACATTGATCACACCGCGGACTCGTCCGCTGAGCGGATCGCGTATGGGCGCTGCCGCGCAGGCGAAATTCCGGTTGATATCGGCGAAGTGCTCACTGCCGCGGATGAAGGCCGGGCGCCGGTCGGCGAGTGCCGTACCAATGCCGTTGGTCCCGACGGCTCCTTCCAACCAACCGAATCCTGGTTCGACTCGCAGGCCCTCCAGCGAGCGGCTCAGCGCGGGGATACCCACCCGGCGTTCCAGCACCTGCGCCTTGGGGTTGCAGAGGGCCGTGACAACATCCATCCCCGACAACTGGGACTGCAGTCTGTCCAGGGCCGGCCCGGCGATGGACAGAACACTGTCCTCCTGGTTCACATTTCCGAAGTAGGGGATGCTGACGTGATCCGCCGCGATGCCCCGAAAGCGGCAACGCTGCCAGGAGAAGAGCACAGCTCTGCGCACCGCGAGGTCCACGGGCTCGCCGCTGAGGAATTTGAGGCGCGCTTCCTCGAGGCGTCGCGCGTCGTCCCAGTCCAGCCTCATATCGCCTCCTCGCCCGTAAGCGAGCCACCCCGGTCAAATATACGCCGCCGGGATCCCCGCAATACAGAGTGAAGGACTTTCCATTCGAAGATTCACTCCGATCCGCAGAAAGGGGAAACGGAGCAGAGTGGGCGCCGGAAATACAGAGAATCAGCTCTCTTGAAGGTCGGCAAGGAACTTCATCTTGTGGCCGGCGTTCGTCTTTTGAAGCGCGGGACTGGAAAAACGGTGCGGCACACCTCTTTCAACTGACGCACCACCAGCCGGTTCCGGCGCCGATCCGGCAGCAGGCACAGCGACGGGGCCGGCCCCGAACCGGGCCGACCCCTTCTGACCTGCGTCGCTGAACCGGACTCTTCAACGCCGGGGCAGCGGCTAAACGTTGAAGCGGAACTCCACCACGTCCCCGTCGCGCATCACGTAGTCCTTGCCCTCCATGCGGGCCTTGCCCTTGGCGCGGGCCTCGGCGACCGAGCCGGACTCAAGGAGGTCCTCGAAGGAGATGACCTCGGCCTTGATGAAGCCCTTCTGGAAGTCGGTGTGGATGACACCGGCGGCCTCGGGGGCGGTGGCGCCCTTCTTGATGGTCCAGGCGCGGGACTCCTTGGGGCCGGCCGTCAGGTACGTCTGGAGGCCAAGGGTGCGGAAGCCGACATGGGCGAGGGTGGCGAGGCCGGGCTCGTCCTGGCCGACGGACTGGAGGAGTTCCAGGGCCTCGTCCTCGTCCAGCTCGGCGAGGTCGGCCTCCAGCTTGGCGTTGAGGAAGATCGCCTCTGCGGGGGCGACCAGGGCGCGCTGCTCGTTCTTGAAGTCCTCGTCGACCAGTTCGTCCTCGTCGACGTTGAAGACGTACAGGAAGGGCTTGGTGGTGAGCAGGTGCAGGTCGTGCAGGAGCTCGGCGCGCTCGCTGCCCTGGACGATGCCGTGCGCGAAGAGCGTGTCGCCCTTCTCCAGGATCTCCTTGGCCTCCTCGACGGCCTTCACCTTCGGGGCCACGTCCTTCTTGATCCGCGACTCCTTCTGGAGCCGGGGCAGGACCTTCTCGATGGTCTGGAGGTCGGCGAGGATCAGCTCGGTGTTGATCGTCTCGATGTCGTCCTTGGGCGAGACCTTGCCGTCGACATGGACGACGTTCTCGTCCTTGAAGGCGCGGATGACCTGGCAGATAGCGTCCGACTCGCGGATGTTCGCGAGGAACTTGTTGCCCAGGCCCTCGCCCTCGCTGGCGCCGCGCACGATGCCGGCGATGTCGACGAAGTCGACGGTGGCCGGGAGGATCCGCTCCGACTTGAAGATCGAGGCGAGCTGGGCGAGACGACCGTCCGGCACTCCGACGACACCGACGTTCGGCTCGATCGTGGCGAACGGGTAGTTGGCCGCGAGCACGTCGTTCTTGGTCAGGGCGTTGAACAGGGTCGACTTGCCGACGTTCGGCAGACCGACGATTCCGATCGTGAGCGACACGTTGCGACTTCCCGTACGTGAGGAGACTGGGGGCCAGGCGGCCGATCCACCAGTCTACGGCGTGTCGCAGCCGGGCCCCGCGACGGTTCGAACGCTTGGCCAGGCTGCCGCGCACGGCGTGTCAGGCAGGCTGTTCGCCACATAAACAGACCTAGGTTGGTCCAGTGGAGCAGCACAGGACGCGACAGCAGCAGCACGCACCGCGACGAGGCAGGCCGCCGGTACCCCCGGCGCGGCGGCCTCCTGCCGCACGGCGTCCCCCCGTTCCGGCGGCGGCCCCGGCACCCGCGCCGCGACGGCCGTCCGGTCCGCGGCTGACGGGCCTGGGCGCCGGGATGTTCTGCGCGGCCGTCATGTTCCTGCTCGGCGGTCTCGACCTCCTGCTCTTCGACGGGGCCTCCACCGCGTACGGGGTGCTGTTCCTGCCGGTGTGCGCGCTGACCGCGCTGTGGGTGCGCAAGGGCGACCTGCTGACCGCGCCCGTCGTGGTGCCGATCGGGTTCGCCGTGGGGCTGCTGCCCGTGCTCGACGGGGAGGTGGGGTTCCTCGGCAAGCTGATGGGCCTGGTGACCGCGCTCGCCACCGAGGCGCCCTGGCTGTACGCGGGGACGCTGATCACGGTTGTGACGGTGCTGGTACGGCGGGTGGCGCTGGCAGCGCGGCGGCGGGCGGTCCGCAAGCGCGTGGCGGGCTGACGCGCCGGGGTGAGCCGCCGACGGGAGCGCCGCCGGCGCCTGCCTGGACCCGTCGACGCGGTCAGCACGTCCGCGTCGGCGCGTCAGTACGTCGAGGGCTACCGCCTCACCCGTGCTCCGCCGCGTGCATCGCCGCTCCGACGATCCCCGCGTTGTTCTGCAACTGGGCGGGAACGATCTCCGCCTTGATGCCCTCGATGAGGGGCAGGAACTTCTCGGACTTGCGGCTGACGCCGCCGCCGACGATGAACAGCTCCGGGCTGAAGAGCATCTCGACATGGGCGAGGTACTTCCCCACCCGGCGCGCCCAGCGCTCCCAGCTGAGTTCGTGGTCGTCCTTGGCCTTGCTGGACGCCCGCTTCTCCGCCTCGTGGCCGTTCAGCTCCAGATGCCCCAGCTCGGTGTTGGGGACGAGGACGCCGTCGACGAAGACGGCGCTGCCGATGCCGGTGCCGAAGGTCAGCAGCACCACCGTGCCCTTGCGGCCGCGCCCGGCGCCGAAGTGCATCTCGGCGACGCCCGCCGCGTCCGCGTCGTTGACCACCGTCACCGGCAGACCGCCCAGCCGGCCGCCGAACAACGCGCGTGCGTCGGTGTCGACCCAGCTCTTGTCGACGTTGGCCGCCGTACGGACCATGGCGCCGCCGGTGACGACGCCCGGGAACGTCAGCCCGACCGGTCCGGTCCAGCCGAAGTGGTCGACCACCTCTTTGACACCGTCGGCGACGGTGTCGGGGGTCGCCGGTTGCGGGGTCAGCACCTTGTGCCGCTCCTGGGTCAGGTCTCCCCTGTCCAGGTCCACAGGAGCGCCCTTGATGCCGGACCCGCCGATGTCCACGCCGAAGATCTGCATGGCTCCACGTTACGACGTACGACGGACCGTCACCCCTGCGTCGTACCGGACCCTCCGCGCTCGGCGACCAGCGCGGCCGCCTCCTCGCGCAGGTCCCGGCGGAGCTCCTTGGGCAGGGAGAAGGTGATGGACTCCTCGGCCGCCTTGACGATCTCCACGTCCTCGAAGCCGCGCTGCGACAGCCACTCGAGCACCTGCTCGACCAGGACCTCCGGCACGGAGGCGCCCGAGGTCACGCCGACCGTGGTGACGCCCTCCAGCCAGCTCTCGTCGACCTCGTCGGCGAAGTCCACGAGGTAGGCCTGGTCCGCGCCCGCGAGCTTGGCGACCTCCACCAGCCGCTTGGAGTTGGAGGAGTTGCGGGAGCCGACGACGATCACCAGGTCGGCTTCGGCGCCCATCTGCTTCACGGCGAGCTGGCGGTTCTGCGTGGCGTAGCAGATGTCGTCGCTGGGCGGGGAGAGCAGCTGCGGGAACTTGTCCTTGAGCGCGTCGACCGTCTCCATGGTCTCGTCGACCGACAGCGTGGTCTGCGACAGCCACACGACCCGGGAGGGGTCGCGGACCTCGACGTTCGCGACGTCCTCGGGGCCGTCGACGAGCTGGATGTGGTCGGGGGCCTCGCCGGTGGTGCCGATGACCTCCTCGTGGCCCTCGTGCCCGATCAGGAGGATGTCGTAGTCCTCGCTGGCGAACCGGACGGCCTCCTTGTGGACCTTGGTCACCAGGGGGCAGGTGGCGTCGATGGTGGCCAGGTTGCCCCGCTCCGCCTCCTCGTGGACGGTGGGGGCCACGCCGTGCGCCGAGAACATCACGATGTTCCCCGGCGGCACCTCCTCCGTGCGCTCGACGAACACGGCGCCCTTCTTCTCCAGGGTCTGCACGACGTACTTGTTGTGGACGATCTCGTGCCGGACATAGATCGGAGCCCCGTACTGCTCCAGGGCTTTCTCGACGGCGATCACGGCGCGGTCCACACCCGCGCAGTAGCCCCGGGGGGCGGCGAGCAGGACACGGCGGCCAGACGAAGCAGTCATGCCCCCATCGTAAGGCCGCCACCGGAGCCCGAAGATCGCCCCACGATCGTCCCGCGATCGCCCCGCGGACGCGCGGCCCGGGCCGGTGGGCGAGGGGGTGGGGGTTGTCGGTGGGGGCGGCTACTCTCGCGGGCATGGCTGTCTCCACGTCTCCCGAAGCTCCCCTGCCCGTCGGCGAGGTGTCGCGGCTGATCGGGGGGTGGATCGAGCGGCTCGGCGCGGTGTGGGTCGAGGGGCAGATCACGCAGTTGTCGCGGCGCCCGGGTGCGGGCGTGGTGTTCCTGACGCTGCGCGATCCGTCGTACGACATCTCCGTCAGCGTGACCTGCTACCGCCAGGTGTTCGACGCGATCGCCGACGTGGTCGGCGAGGGCGCGCGGGTCGTGGTGCACGCCAAACCGGAGTGGTACGCGCCGCGCGGGCAGTTGTCGCTGCGGGCCGTCGAGATAAGGCCAGTGGGCGTCGGTGAGCTGCTGGCCCGGCTGGAGCAGCTGAAGAAGACCTTCGCGGCGGAGGGACTGTTCGCGGCCGAGCGGAAGAAGCCCCTGCCCTTCCTGCCCCAGCTCGTCGGGCTGGTCTGCGGCCGGGCGTCCGCCGCCGAGCGGGACGTGCTGGAGAACGCCCGGCACCGCTGGCCCGCGGTCCGCTTCGAGGTGCGCAACGTCGCCGTGCAGGGCGTGCACGCCGTCCCGCAGGTCGTGCAGGCCGTGAAGGAGCTGGACGCGACCGACGACGTGGACGTGATCATCGTGGCGCGCGGCGGCGGCAGCGTGGAGGACCTGCTGCCCTTCTCCGACGAGCAGCTGGTGCGCGCGGTCGCCTCATGCCGTACACCCGTGGTGTCCGCGATCGGGCACGAGCCGGACACCCCGCTGCTCGACTACGTCGCCGACCTGCGCGCCTCCACCCCGACCGACGCCGCGAAGAGGGTCGTACCGGACGTCGGCGAGGAGTACGAGCGGGTACGGCAGCTGCGGGACCGGGCCCGCAGGTGCGTGCGGACGCTCGTCGAGCGGGAGGAGCGGGGGCTCGCCCACGCGCTCGCCCGGCCGTGCATGGAGGACCCGCACCGCATGATCGAGGAGCGCGAGGACCACATCGCGTCGGTCCTCGACCGTAGCCGGCGCACCCTGCGGCACCTGCTGGACCGCGCGGACTCCGAGCTGACGCACACGCACGCGCGTGTGGTGGCCCTCTCCCCCGCCGCGACCCTCCGGCGCGGGTACGCCGTGCTCCAGAAGGCCGACGGGCATGTGGTCCGCGACCCGGGAGAGGTGACGGCGGACGAGGCCCTGCGGGCCCGGGTCGCCGAGGGCGAGTTCACGGTTCGTGTCGACACATAGGGTGGGCGGATGACAAGCAAGGCGGATGAGGCACTCGGCTACGAGCAGGCACGGGACGAGCTGATCGAGGTCGTCCGGCGCCTGGAGGCGGGCGGTACGAGCCTGGAGGAGTCCCTCGCGCTGTGGGAACGCGGCGAGGAACTGGCCAAGGTGTGCCGCCGCTGGCTGGAGGGCGCCCGCGCCCGCCTGGACGCGACCCTCGCGGAGGAAGCGGAACGCGAGGGGTCGGAGGGCTCGGAGTAGAGCGGGGGCCCACGGTCGGTGCAGGACCCGGTGTTCAGGGCCGGCCACAGTCCGGGGCCGACCCGCGGTCAGGGCCGGGGTCCGGTGGTCGGAGCCGGGGTCCGACGGCCGGAGCCCGGGTCCGACGGCCGGGGCCGGGGGATCCGCCAGTCGGAGCCGAGGCCCGTAGTCGGGACCGAGGCCCGCAATCGGAGCCAGAACCCGCGGTCAGAACCAAGGCCCACGGTCGGGACCAGGGGATCCGCCGGTTCGGCACCAAGGGCCCGCAGTGGGAACCAGGACCCGCGGTCGGAACCAAGCCCCGTAGTCGGGACGAGGCCCACAGCCGCAGCCAGGCCCCGCGGTCGGATCCAAGGCCCGCAATCGGGACCGGGCCCGCGGTCGGGACCAACGCCCGCAGTCGGGACCGGCGAGCGCCTCGGCCAGGGCCAAGGCCCGCAGCCGGGGCCGGAGCCCGCAGTCAGGGCCGGGACCGTGGTTGAAGCCGGGCCCCCGGTCAGGACCAGGACCCAATCGGAGCCGGGCCCACAGTCAGGGCCAAGGCCCGCCGCAGTCGGGCCCAAGGAGCCCGCCGGTCAGGGCCAGGGCCTGCGGATCAGGACGGAGACCCGGCCGGTCAGGGCCAAGGCTCGCGCTGAAGGCCGGGGGCCTGCGGTCGGGGGCAGCCCCGACGGCCAAGGCCGAGGCCCGCCGTCACGGCCGGGGCCGACGGTCAGGGGCAGGGGACCCGCCGGTCAAGGCGGGGTCGCTGTCGGCGCGTGGGCCGGCTTTCAGGGCGTCTTCAGCGCTCGTGCCATCGTCGTCAGCCGGTCGAAGGACGCCGTGCCCGCCACCACCGTCGTGGATCCCTTGGTGTCCTCCAGCACGAGCGCGTCGTAGCGGCCGCCGGTGTAGCGCGTCCACGTGCGGCCGTCGATCTCCTCGGTGACCTTCGTGGCCCGCCCGCCCAGGCTGGCCGCGTCGATGAAGTCCTTGCGCTTCTCCGCGGACTGCTCGACCGCCACGTACTGGCCGTCGGGATCCTGGAAACCCAGGTGCCAGTGGTCCTTCTCGTGGGCCCGGAAGCGGACCGAGGTGGCCTTCCAGGTGTCGGGCAGGCCCTCGGGCGCGGCCACCAGGTACGACGCCGCCCGGCGTGCGGTGGTCAACTCGATGCTGTAGTCGACCCGCTGGATGTCGGGCGCCTTGGTGTCGTGCGGGACGAAGAGATAGATGACCGCCGCCGCGATCCCGATCAGGCCCAGGGAGAGAATCATGTCCCGGACCGTCTTCTGCTTGCCGTTCGAACCTGCCACGCCCCCTATCGTCGCAGGTGCCCGGCCCGCTCATCCGTGGGGTCCCCTGCTCATTCTGCCCGTCCGGAGATAGAGTCGGGGCCAACACCCTCATCCGGCCGTCGTCGTATCAGAAAGGTGCGCTCCGATGACCGAGCATCATCATCTTCCCTCCGAGCTCGAGGTGCCCTCCGAGGCGCCCGACCGCAACATCGCCCTGGAACTCGTCCGGGTGACCGAGGCAGCGGCCATGGCCGCGGGCCGCTGGGTCGGGCGCGGTGACAAGAACGGCGCCGACGGCGCCGCCGTGCGCGCCATGCGCTCCCTCGTCTCCACCGTGTCGATGAACGGCGTCGTCGTCATCGGCGAGGGGGAAAAGGACGAGGCCCCGATGCTCTTCAACGGCGAGCACGTCGGCGATGGCACCGGGCCGGAGGTCGACATCGCCGTCGACCCGATCGACGGCACCACCCTGACCGCCAAGGGCATGCCGAACGCGATCGCGGTCCTCGCCGCCGCCGAGCGCGGCGCGATGTTCGACCCGTCCGCCGTGTTCTACATGGACAAGCTGGTCACCGGGCCGGAGGCGGCCGACTTCGTCGACATCAACGCTCCGGTGTCCGTGAACATCAAGCGCGTGGCCAAGGCCAAGCGGTCCACGCCGGAGGACGTCACGGTCGTCATCCTGGACCGGCCGCGGCACGAGAGCATGATCAGGGAGATCCGGGAGACGGGCGCCCGCATCAAGCTGATCTCCGACGGCGACGTGGCCGGCTCGATCCTGGCGCTGCGCGACGGCACCGGCATCGACCTGCTGCTCGGCATCGGCGGCACGCCCGAGGGCATCATCTCGGCCTGCGCCGTGAAGTGCCTGGGCGGCACGATCCAGGGCAAGCTGTGGCCGAAGGACGACGAGGAGCGGCAGCGGGCGCTCGACGCCGGGCACGACCTGGACCGCGTGCTGACCACGGACGACCTGGTCTCCGGCGAGAACGTCTTCTTCGTCGCCACCGGCATCACCGACGGCGAGCTGATGCGCGGCGTGCGCTACCGCGCCGAGACGGCGACGACCGACTCGATCGTGATGCGGTCCAAGTCCGGCACGGTCCGCCGGATCGACTCCGAGCACCGGCTGAGCAAGCTGCGGGCGTACAGCGCGATCGACTTCGACCGCGCGAAGTAGCCGGTCCGCGGACCCGTTACGGCGATGGGGCGCTCCCGGTGCGGAGGGAGCGCCCCATACGCGTACGTGCGTTCGGTCCGGCGGCCGGTTGCCCGGTCCGAAAGGGTGGCCGGGGCGGGGCGGAGCCGGTCCGGTGGGCTGGCCTCACCCCGCCGCTTCCGGGCGGGCCCTACCCCGCCGCCGCTATGCGTCCCGTGGTGCGGGCCGCCTTCTTCAGCTCCAGGTCGCGGCGGCGGCGCCGGGCCAGGACGACGCGGCGCTCGGCGGCGGTGAGGCCGCCCCAGACACCGTACGGCTCGGGTTGCAGCAGCGCGTGCTCGCGGCACTCGACCATGACCGGGCAGCGCGCGCAGACCCGCTTGGCCGCCTCCTCGCGGGACAGCCGTGCGGCGGTGGGCTCCTTGGAGGGCGCGAAGAACAGGCCCGCCTCGTCACGCCGGCACACCGCCTCGGTGTGCCAGGGCGCGTCCTGATCCCGGTCGCGCGCCGGCGCCCGCCGGGCCGGAACGGCAGCTACCTGCAGCGACGAATGCGGCGGTTGCAGCACGGTCTTCTCCTGACGACGGCTTCGCGAGCTGGAGGGTCCGAGAGACGATGCAGCAAGGCCTACCCGCTGTGCGCGTGCCTATGCACTGAGTTCCCAACCGCCCGGTCGGTGACCGCCGTCGTCCGAGGACGACCGCCGTTGTCACATGTGCTTGCGCAGATGCTTGTCCACCTTGCTCTGGACGCGGTCGAGAATGTCCGCGACGAGCTTGCCCCGCTTCGGCCGCGCCTCGACGTTGCCCAGCACGGCCCAGCCGTCGACGTAGACGACGGGTGCCTCGGACTCGGGCGAATCCAGCGTGACCACCTCGAAGTTGCCGAGGACGCCGCCGCCGGTGCCGCGCAGCGACACGTTCTCCGGGACGCGGACCTGCACGTCGCCGAAGACCGAGACGGCCTTGATGACGACCTGCTGGTACTCGAAGACCGCCTCGCTGAGGTCGATCTCCACGCTGCCGAAGATCGCGTACGCGTGCACCCGGCGTCCGGGGCGCCAGCGGCCGCGGCGGGTGGCCTGGCTGAACACCGCCACCACGTTCTCGTCGGCGACGGAGGGTATCTCGCCGGCCGCCGGCCGGTTCGGCGCGGGGGTGTACGCGGCGGCCGCGCGGCGCTGGTGGGCGGCGGGCAGGTCCTGGATGAAGACCTCCAGCTCGCCGACCGTCTTGGCGTTCAGCACCCCCTCGACGCGCTCGGCGTGCTCGTCGGCGTTCAGACGGCCCTCGGCGAGGGCCTCGCGCAGGATGTCGGCGATACGGTCACGGTCGGCGTCCGAGGCGCGCAGTTCGGCGACAGGGGCGGCGGCCGTACGCGGTTCGGTCTGCTTCTGAAGGTCCACGGCAGCAGCGTACCGAAACGCGATAGATCGCGACTAGGGGTGTGGACGACGGGCGCGTCGCGCACCGCGCCCCACCGGGACTGAGCGGGACCTCACAGGTTCACTGTCGGGGCCAGGTTCTACGCTGGTGGTCGCCCGCCGGTGTCGGCGGGCAGCCGTCTGCCGAGTGAGGAATGGGCCAGATGCCTGAGTTCGCGTACACCGATCTGCTCCCCCAGGGTGAGGACACCACCCCGTACCGACTGGTGACGTCCGAGGGCGTCTCCACCGTCGAGGGGCCCGACGGGCGTACGTTCCTCAAGGTCGAGCCGGAGGCGCTGCGCAAGCTGGCCGAAGAGGCCGTCCACGACATCCAGCACTACCTGCGCCCGGACCACCTCGCGCAGCTGCGCCGGATCATCGACGACCCGGAGGCCTCGGCGAACGACAAGTTCGTCGCCCTGGACCTGCTCAAGAACGCGAACATCGCCGCGGCCGGCGTGCTGCCCATGTGCCAGGACACGGGCACGGCGATCGTCATGGGCAAGCGCGGCCAGAACGTGCTGACGGCGGGCGAGGACGAGAAGGCCCTCTCCCGGGGCATCTACGACGCCTACACCAAGCTGAACCTGCGCTACTCGCAGATGGCTCCGCTCACCATGTGGGAGGAGAAGAACACCGGCTCCAACCTGCCCGCGCAGATCGAGCTGTACGCGACGGACGGCGGCGCGTACAAGTTCCTGTTCATGGCGAAGGGCGGCGGCTCGGCCAACAAGTCCTTCCTGTACCAGGAGACGAAGGCCGTCCTGAACGAGGCCTCCATGATGAAGTTCCTGGAGGAGAAGATCCGTTCGCTGGGCACGGCCGCGTGCCCGCCGTACCACCTGGCGATCGTGGTCGGCGGCACGAGCGCCGAGTACGCCCTGAAGACGGCGAAGTACGCCTCCGCGCACTACCTGGACAACGTGCCCACCGAGGGCTCGCCGCTCGGGCACGGCTTCCGGGACGAGGAGCTGGAGGAGAAGGTCTTCGAGCTGACGCAGAAGATCGGGATCGGCGCGCAGTTCGGCGGCAAGTACTTCTGCCACGACGTGCGCGTGGTCCGGCTGCCGCGGCACGGCGCGTCCTGCCCGGTGGCCATCGCCGTCTCCTGCTCGGCCGACCGCCAGGCGCTCGCGAAGATCACCCCCGAGGGCGTCTTCCTGGAGCAGCTGGAGAAGGACCCGGCGCGGTTCCTGCCGGAGACCACGGACGAGCACCTGGACGAGTCGTCGGACGTGGTCCGCATCGACCTCAACCAGCCGATGGAGTCGATCCTGGCCGAGCTGACCAAGTACCCGGTCAAGACCCGGCTGTCGCTGACCGGTCCGCTGGTGGTGGCCCGCGACATCGCGCACGCCAAGATCAAGGAGCGGCTCGACGCGGGCGAGGAGATGCCGCAGTACCTCAAGGACCACCCGGTGTACTACGCGGGCCCGGCCAAGACCCCCGAGGGCTACGCGTCCGGTTCCTTCGGTCCGACCACGGCCGGCCGCATGGACTCCTACGTCGAGCAGTTCCAGGCGGCGGGCGGCTCCAAGGTGATGCTGGCCAAGGGCAACCGCAGCAAGCAGGTCACGGACGCGTGCGGCACCCACGGCGGCTTCTACCTCGGCTCGATCGGCGGTCCGGCGGCCCGCCTGGCCCAGGACTGCATCAAGAAGGTCGAGGTCGTGGAGTACGAGGAACTCGGCATGGAGGCCGTCTGGAAGATCGAGGTCGAGGACTTCCCGGCGTTCATCGTCGTCGACGACAAGGGCAACGACTTCTTCCAGGACCCGGCCCCCCAGCCGACCTTCACGTCGATCCCGGTCCGGGGCCCCGGTCTCGCCTGAGTCGGTCCCCACCATCCTCCCGGAGCCCTCGGCAGCCGCCGGGGGCTCCGCCCCGTCCGGGCCACAGCCGGAACATCCGCACCGCCGCCCGCGCTGTACGCGGTATGAGCGAATACCGCATCGAGCACGACTCCATGGGCGAGGTCCAGGTCCCCGTGCACGCCAAGTGGCGTGCCCAGACGCAGCGGGCGGTGGAGAACTTCCCCGTCTCCGGGCAGCGGCTCGAGCGCGCGCACATCGAGGCGCTGGCGCGGATCAAGGGCGCCGCGGCCGAGGTGAACGCACGGCTGGGGGTGCTGGACGAGGACGTCGCCGGGGCGATCCAGGACGCGGCGGCCGAGGTAGCCGAGGGCAAATGGGACGAGCACTTCCCCGTCGACGTGTTCCAGACCGGGTCCGGAACCTCGTCCAACATGAACACCAACGAGGTCATCGCCACCCTCGCCGGTGAACGGCTGGGCCGGGACGTGCACCCCAACGACCACGTCAACGCCTCGCAGTCCTCCAACGACGTCTTCCCGTCGTCGATCCACATCGCCGCCACCGCCGCCGTCACCCGCGATCTGGTGCCCGCCCTGGACCACCTCGCGAGCGCGCTCACCCGCAAGGCCGAGGAGTTCGCCGACGTGGTGAAGTCCGGGCGGACGCATCTGATGGACGCCACGCCCGTGACCCTCGGCCAGGAGTTCGCCGGATACGCCGCCCAGGTGCGGTACGGCATCGAGCGCCTGAACGCCTCCCTGCCCCGGCTGGCCGAGCTGCCCCTCGGCGGGACCGCCGTCGGCACCGGCATCAACACCCCGCCCGGCTTCTCCGCCGCCGTGATCGAGGAGGTCGCCCGCGCCACCGGGCTGCCGCTCACCGAGGCCCGCGACCACTTCGAGGCGCAGGGGGCCAGGGACGGCATCGTCGAGACCAGCGGCCAGCTGCGGACGATCGCCGTCGGGCTGACGAAGATCGCCAACGATCTGCGGTGGATGGCCTCCGGGCCCAGGACCGGGCTCGCCGAGATCTCCCTGCCCGACCTCCAGCCCGGTTCCTCGATCATGCCCGGCAAGGTCAACCCGGTCATCCCCGAGGCCGTGCTCATGGTCTGCGCCCAGGTCGTCGGCAACGACGCCACCGTCGCCACCGCCGGCGCCGCCGGCAACTTCGAGCTCAACGTCATGCTCCCGGTCATCGCCAAGAACGTGCTGGAGTCGGTCCGGCTGCTGGCCAACGTGTCCCGGCTGCTCGCCGACAGGACCGTGGACGGGATCGTCGCCCACCGCGAACGCGCCCGTGAGTACGCCGAGTCCTCGCCGTCCGTGGTCACCCCGCTCAACAAGTACCTGGGGTACGAGGAGGCGGCGAAGGTCGCCAAGAGGGCGCTGGCCGAGCAGAAGACGATCCGTCAGGTCGTCGTGGAAGGCGGCTACGTCGAGCGCGGTCTGCTCACGACGGAGCAACTAGACCGGGCGCTGGACGTCCTGCGGATGACACGTCCGTAACCTGGTGCTGCCGGGGCGTGAACCCTGACGTCCCGCACGGCGGCGGATGCCCCGGGCACCTAATATTTGCCCATGGCACACGACGGAGCGACCGCACGCGCGACGACGGGCGGTGCGGCGGCGCCCTGGACCCCCGGCAGCCGGATCCTGTGGCGGTACCGGGAGAACGGCGGCGCGCGCTTCCACATCGTGCGGCCCGTGACCGTTGTACAGGACGACCCGGGGCTGCTCGCCGTGTGGATGGCGCCCGGTACCGAGTGCGTCAGACCCGTGCTCGCCGACGGCACACCCGTGCACCTGGAACCGCTCACGTCGCGTTACACCAAGCCGCGCACCGTGCAGCGCGACCGCTGGTTCGGCACGGGCGTGCTGAAACTGGCCCGGCCCGGCGAGCCCTGGTCGGTGTGGCTGTTCTGGGAGCCCGGCTGGCGGTTCAAGAACTGGTACGTCAACCTGGAGGAACCACTGGCCCGCTGGGCGGACGGGGTGGACTCCGAGGATCACTTTCTGGACATCTCCGTTCACCCGGACCGCAGTTGGCACTGGCGGGACGAGGACGAGTTCGCGCAGGCACAGCGGGACGGACTGGTGGACGCCGAACTCGCCGAGCGGGTCCGGGCCGCGGGCCGGGATGCGGTGGAGACGATCCGCGCCTGGCGGCCGCCGTTCTGCCAGTCATGGCAGCAGTGGCGCCCGGACCCGGCCTGGGAGGTACCGTCACTGCCGGACGACTGGGACCGCTCCCCCACACGCGTGGCCTCATGAGACCCTTGATGCGCCCCCGGGCGGGAAACGTAGGATCGTCCTCCGCAACAGGCGAAGGGCCGGTACCAACTCCCGGAGTGCGAACCGGGCCTGATCGAACGTCACCGAGGGGCGGCAGGACGTGAGCGAGGGGTACGAGGGCAACACCCGTGCGGACCGCGGTCGGTTCGCCGGCGGCACAGCAACAGCCTCTGACCACGCCGGAAATCCGTTCCTGGGGCATGTATTCCGGGTATCGGGTCTTCGGCGGGACGAACTGCGCGCCCGGCGCGCAGCCCCGGACGGATGGATTCGACACGCGTGACGGAGCAGCCGACCTCCTTCGAACGCCCCCAGCCGGGCGCCGACCCCGCGGACGCCCGTGGGGCGCTTCTGCGTACCCCCACCGCCCCGGGGGCCGCGGCGTTACCGCTTCAGTCCGGCCCGGCCGACGACGCGCCGCGTCCGGTCGGCGCGGCCGGATCCGAGCACTCCCAGCCGGCGTCCGCCGAGCCCGACGCACACCGTCCGCGCCCCGCGCCGGAGGGCATCCCCGCCCAGCCGGACGCGGCGGCCAGGGTCCCCGGGGGCAGGACCGGCGAGGACGGGACCCTCGAGGGCACCGACTCCGGGCCGGCGAACCCCGAGGCGCCCCGCGCGGCGGGCGGGCCCGGTGGCCAGGAGCGGCGGGCCGGGCGCGGTGCGCTTCCCGACGGCCAGGAGCGCCGTACCGGACAGGGGCTGCCGCCCGGGCGGACGCTGCCGATGCGCCGGGACGGGGACCGGCTGCGGTTCGTGGGGGCGGCCACCCGGCGCATCGCCCGCGGCATGGACCTCGACGAGATCGTCCTGGGGCTGTGCCGGGCCACCGTGCCGACCTTCTCCGACGCCATCCTCGTGTATCTGCGCGAGCCGCTGCCGGTGGGCGACGAACGGCCCGCCGGCCCGCTCGTCCTGCGGCTGCGGCGCACCGACCGGATACCGGCGGAGCGCGACACCGAGCTGGGGTTCATGCCGGCGCCGGTGCCGGAGCAGCCGGCCGAGCTGTCGGCGGTGACCAACGAGCTGTGCGAGGTACGGCCCGGCTCCGCGCTGGGCGAGGTGCTGCGCGGCGTACGTCCGGTGTTCACGGACACCGCGTCCGCCCACGCCGCCCTGACGGAACTCCTCGGCGAGGACTCCGAGTTGGTCGTGCCCGACGGGCAGCGCACCATTCTCGCCCCGCTGCGCGGCCGGCGGCGGGTCATCGGTGCCGCGCTGTTCCTGCGCCGCCCGGAGCGCCACGCGTTCCAGCCCGACGACCTGCTCGTCGCCGCGCAGCTCGCCACGCACAGCGCACTCGGCATCGACAAAGCGGTGCTGTACGGCCGTGAGGCGTACATCGCCGACGAGTTGCAGCGCACCATGCTGCCGGAGACACTGCCCCGCCCCACCGGCGTACGGCTGGCCTCCCGCTATCTGCCCGCCGCGGAGACCGCGCGGGTCGGCGGGGACTGGTACGACGCGATTCCGCTGCCCGGCAGCCGGGTCGCCCTCGTCGTCGGCGACGTCATGGGCCACTCCATGACCTCGGCCGCGATCATGGGCCAGCTGCGCACCACCGCGCAGACCCTGGCCGGGCTCGACCTGCCGCCGCAGGAGGTGCTGCACCACCTCGACGAGCAGGCGCAGCGCCTGGGCTCCGACCGCATGGCGACCTGCCTGTACGCGGTCTACGACCCGGTCGCGCACCGCATCACCATCGCCAACGCCGGGCACCCGCCGCCGGTCCTGCTGCACCTGGGCGGCCGCTCGGAGGTGCTGCGGGTGCCGCCGGGCGCGCCGATCGGCGTCGGCGGCGTCGACTTCGAGGCGGTCGAGCTGGAAGCCCCGGCGGGCGCGACCCTGCTGCTGTACACCGACGGTCTGGTCGAGTCGCGGCTGCGGGACGTGTGGACGGGCATAGAGCAGCTGCGCGAGAAGCTCTCGGCGACCGCGCAGCTCACCGGCCCCGACCATCCGCCACCGCTGGAAGCGCTGTGCGACGAGGTGCTCGACATGCTCGGCCCGGGCGACCGGGACGACGACATCGCGCTCCTCGCCGCCCGTTTCGACGGCATCGCGCCGAGCGACGTGGCGTACTGGACCCTGGACCCGGAGAACGCCGCCCCCGGACAGGCCCGCCGCCTGGCCCGCCAGGCGCTGGCCCGCTGGGGCCTGGAGGAACTCACCGACTCCGTGGAGCTGCTGATCAGCGAGGTCGTTACCAACGCCGTGCGCTATGCCTCCCGCCCGGTCACCCTGCGCCTGCTGCGCACGGATGTGCTGCGCTGCGAGGTCGGCGACGACGTCCCGCAGTTGCCGCGTCTGCGGCAGGCCCGCGCCACGGACGAGGGCGGACGCGGGCTGTACCTGGTCAACCGGCTGGCCAGACGCTGGGGCGCGACCCGGCTGAGCACTGGCAAGGTGGTCTGGTTCGAGCTGAACCAGGGCTGAGCCGAGACCCACGGACACGCGAAGGGGCGCCCGGCCTGACCGGGCGCCCCTTCGCGCTGCTCACCGCGCGTGATTCACCGCGCGTCGCTCACTGCTCGTTGGGGAGGAGCGGGGTCTCGCTGAGACCGTCCGTCGGCTCTCTGCTCGGCAGCGTGTCGCTCGGCGACTGCGACGGTGTCTGGCTCGGCGTCTGCGACGGCGTCTGGCTCGGCGTGTCCCTGGGCGACTCGGACACCGACGGCGCGGTGGTGGTGGGTGTCTCGGACGGAGTCTCGCTCGGCGACTCGGTGACCGTCGGGGACGTGGACGGCTCCACGGCGGCACCCTGCTTGGCTTCCAGGTCGAACTTGCTGACCGCGCCCATCGCGTTGAAGGTGTAGTCGGCCCAGATCTGCGCGGGGTAGCCACCGCCGTTGATACGGCCGCTGCCCGGGATGAGTCCGGTGGCACCGCTCAGCGTGGTGTGCGCGTGGGTCTTTGGGTTCTCGCCGAACAGGCCGACGGAGGTGACCAGGCCCGGCGTGTAGCCGGTGAACCAGGCGGACTTGTTCTCGTCGGACGTACCCGTCTTGCCCGCCACCTGCTGGCCGTTGCGCAGGGGATTGTTCCGCACGGACCCCTGGGCCGTACCGTCGTCGACCACGCCGGTCAGCACGGAGGTCACCGTGTCGGCGGCCTCGCGGCTGATGACCTGCTCGCCGATCGGGTCGGCCATCTTGACCGAACGGCTCTTCTGCTCGGCCGACTTCACGATGGTCGGGGTGACCTTCTTGCCGTGGTTGTCGAGGGTGGCGTACATCCCGGCCATCTCCAGCGGGCTGGCGCCCATGGAGCCCAGCGTCTGGGCCGGTACCGCCTGCATGCCCTTGGTGTTCATGCCGAGCTTGCCGGCGACCTCCATCACCCTGTCCATGCCCACGTCGACGCCCATCTGCGCGAAGACGGAGTTGACGGACTTGTTCATGGCCGTCTGGACGGTGATGTCGCCGTAGTTCTGGTCGTCCTCGTTGGGCGGCCCGAAGCCGACCTTGGTGCCGTGGTCGACGACCTGACGGCCGCTGGTGCCGTCGTAGACGGTGTTCGCCGCGATCGGCCGGCCGTCCTGGGTCCTGGAGTCCCCCTCCAGCGCCGCGGCCAGGATCACCGGCTTGAAGGTGGAGGCCGGCTGGAAGTCCCGCCGGGTCGCGTTGTTGAGGTAGTGCTTCAGGTAGTCCTGGCCACCGTACAGGGCGACGACGTGCCCGGATTTCGGGTCGACGGAGACGGCACCGGCCTGGACGTGTCCGTCCACCGTCCGCTTCTTCGCGTCCAGCTTGCTGGTGAGCTGGGCCTTGACCGCCTCCTCCAGCGCGGACTGCTTCTTCTTGTCGATGTTCAGGGTGATGTTCCAGCCCTGGCCTTCGACCGCCTGCTCCGCCTGGCCCTGGGTCAGGCCCTGGTCCTTCATCAGCTGCTGTTCGAGCTGCTGGTTGGCGAGCGCGATCAGGTAGCCCTTCTGGCCCTCCCGCCCGGGAGCGGGCCGGGGCTCCTTGGGGACGGGGAACTTCATGGTCTGTCGCTTGCCGGCGTCCAGCCAGCCCTGCTTGACCATGTTGTCCAGCACGTAGTTCCAGCGCTGCTGCGCGAGCCGCTTGCCGGTGTCGCTCGCGACGGCCCAGTCGTACTGGCTCGGGGCCTGCATCAGGGCGGCCAGGTACGCGCCCTGCTGGACGGAGAGATCCTTGGCGTCGACGCGGTAGTAGGCCTGCGCGGCGGCCTGGATGCCGTAGGCGCCCCGGCCGTAGTAGCTGGTGTTGATGTACCCGGCGAGGATGTCGTCCTTCGACATCCGCTGGTCCACCTTCAGCGAGATGACCAGCTCCTTCAGCTTGCGCGTGATGGTCTGGTCCTGGTTGAGGTAGAAGTTCTTGACGTACTGCTGGGTGATCGTCGAACCGCCCTGCGCGCCCTTGCCGGACAGCGTGTTGAGCAGACCGCGGGCGGTGCCCTTCAGGTCGACGCCGGAGTCGGTGTAGAAGGTCTTGTTCTCGGCGGCGACGAAGTCGTGCTGGACGTCCTTGGGCACCTTGGACAGATCCACCATCTCGCGGTTGATCTCGCCGGTACGGGCGAGGATCGAGCCGTCGCTGTACTTGTAGACGTTGCTCTGGAGCTGCGCGTCGGCGTTGCCCTCGGGTATGTCCACGACCATGTACAGCACGATGAAGGCGCCCATGCCCAGCAGGCAGAGGCCGAAGAAGGTGCCGAGGATCTTCTTCCAGGTGAACAGGCGGCCTATGCCGCTCTTCCCCGTCGGCTTCGCCGCCCGGCGGGCCGCGGCCCTGCCGCCGCCCGCGGGTCCTATGCCGGCCGCCGGCATCGCGGACGACCCCTGGGGCGCCGCGCGGCGGCCACCGCGCTGCCGCGCTCGTCTATCTTCCGCTCGTCCCATGGGTCCGTACGCTCCGCTTCCGTCTCGGCTGTCACTCAGGTGCGTGGTCCGGGTCAGCTCAGAAAGCTAACACCGCCGTCTATGACAAAGGCCCACTGATCCGCCCCATTACGGACGTGACAATCAGCACCTGTCCCAGTGGAACCGACGTTCCAGGGGCAGCAAGGGTTGCCGTGAGGCGATAAAGTGATATCACTTAGATAGATAGAAACCATGGCCCGCGACGCCGCGGGCCTACGACGACCAGGGGGACCCGCCATGCCCGCACAGCCACCGCGCGACGCCACGCGCGACCTCACACAGGACTCCGCACCCGCCACCGACCCGGCCGAGCTGCCCGCAATGCCCGAGCCGCGCGTGCGAGAGTTCCCGGCGCACAGCATCGGGGGCGGGCTCGCCCTGCTCCTCGGCCTCCTCGGACTGCTGGTCGCGGCGGCCCTGTTCGCGGGCGGGGTGAACGCCTCGACCACCGGCGCCAAGGCCGCGCTGATCGTCGTCGCCCTCCTGGTCGGCATCGGCGCGCTGCTCGGGATGTGCGGGCTGAACACGGTCGCGCCCGGCGAAGCCCGGGTCGTCCAGCTCTTCGGCCGCTACCGGGGCACGATCCGCGAGGACGGGCTGCGCTGGGTGAACCCCTTCACCTCCCGGACGAAGATCTCCACCCGCGTCCGCAACCACGAGACCGCCGTGCTCAAGGTCAACGACGCCTACGGCAACCCCATCGAACTCGCCGCGGTCGTGGTGTGGAAGGTGCGGGACACCGCGCAGGCCACCTTCGAGGTGGACGACTTCCTGGAGTTCGTCTCCACCCAGACCGAGGCGGCCGTACGGCACATCGCCATCGAGTACCCCTACGACGCACACGACGAGGACGGGCTGTCCCTGCGCGGCAACGCCGAGGAGATCACCGAGAAGCTCGCCGCCGAACTGCACGCGCGCGTGGAGGCGGCCGGAGTGCAGATCGTCGAGTCCCGCTTCACGCATCTGGCCTACGCCCCCGAGATCGCCTCGGCGATGCTCCAGCGGCAGCAGGCCGGCGCGGTCGTCGCGGCCCGCCGGGAGATCGTGGACGGCGCGGTCGGCATGGTCGAGGCGGCGCTCGCGCGGATCTCCGAGCAGGGGATCGTGGAACTGGACGAGGAACGGAAGGCGGCGATGGTGTCGAACCTGATGGTGGTGCTGTGCGGGGACCGGGCACCGCAGCCCGTACTGAACACCGGGACGCTCTACCAGTGACCGCCACCGAGGAAGGGTCCTCGCCCGGTCGCCGGCCGCGGCAGCGCAAGCAGGTGCTGCTGCGGCTGGACCCGTCGGTGTACGACGCGCTCGCCCGCTGGGCCTCGGACGAGCTCCGCTCGGCCAACGCGCAGATCGAGTTCGTCCTGCGCCGCGCCCTCGCGGAGACGGGCCGCCTGCCGGGCGAGGCCGGCCCCCTCCCGCGCCGGGGCCGCCCCCCACGCACCCCGCGACCGCCCGAGGGGCCCCAGACCCCGTAGCAGAACCGTGACAATCGCCCTCCACCTGCGCGGTCACCCCTTCCGCCACCGCATGGACACTCGGTGTATACATGCCGCGTATACACACTGTGTAGAGTCGTCGGCATGTCCATCGGTCACACCCTCCTGGGGCTCCTTGAGTCCGGCCCGCGCCACGGTTACGACCTGAAGCGTGCCTTCGACGAGAAGTTCGGTCACGACCGGCCGCTGCACTACGGCCAGGTCTACTCGACGATGTCCCGACTGCTGAAGAACGGGCTCGTCGAGGTCGACGGAATCGAGGCGGGTGACGGCCCCGAGCGCAAGCGGTACGCGATCACCGAGGCCGGCGTCACCGACGTGGAGCGGTGGCTCGCCACGCCGGAGAAGCCGGAACTGTACCTTCAGTCGACGCTCTACACCAAGGTCGTCCTGGCGCTGCTCACCCATCGCGATGCCGCCGACGTCCTCGACACCCAGCGCGCCGAGCACCTGCGCAGCATGCGGATCCTGACCGAACGCAAGCGCAAGGGGGATCTCGCCGACCAGCTCATCTGCGACCACGCCCTGTTCCACCTCGAGGCCGATCTGCGCTGGCTGGAGCTGACCGCGGCCCGCCTCGACAAGCTCCGTGAGGCGGTGGCCCGGTGACCCCTCCCCCCGGCTCCCTGCTGGCCGCCGAGAACCTGCACAAGGCCTACGGCCCGACCACCGCCCTGGACGGCGCCGGATTCTCCATCCACGCCGGCGAGGTCGTCGCCGTGATGGGCCCCTCCGGGTCCGGCAAGTCCACCTTGCTGCACTGCCTCGCCGGGATCGTCACCCCCGACTCGGGTTCGATCACCTACGACGGCCGTGAGCTGTCGACCATGACTGACGCCCAGCGCAGTGCGCTCAGGCGCTCGGAGTTCGGCTTCGTCTTCCAGTTCGGCCAGCTGGTGCCCGAGCTGACCTGCGTGGAGAACGTCGCCCTGCCGCTCCGGCTGAACGGCACCTCCCGCAAGGAGGCCGAGCGGGCGGCGCTGGAGTGGATGCGCCGGCTGGAGGTCGACGACCTGCGCAAGAAGCGCCCCGGCGAGGTCTCCGGCGGTCAGGGGCAGCGCGTCGCGGTCGCCCGGGCGCTGGTCACCGACCCGCGTGTGCTGTTCGCCGACGAACCGACCGGCGCCCTGGACTCGCTCAACGGCGAGCGGGTGATGGAACTGCTCACGGAGGCCGCCCGGTCGTCCAACGCGGCGGTCGTCCTCGTCACCCACGAGGCGCGGGTCGCCGCGTACTCCGACCGCGAGATCGTCGTACGGGACGGCAAGTCCCGGGACATGGAGCGGATCGTATGAGTGCGCGTCAGTGGGCCCGCGACCTGAGCATGGGGGCCAGGTTCGCGTTCACTGGGGGCCGCGAGGGATGGCTCCGGGTCGTGCTCACGGCGGTCGGCGTCGGGCTCGGCGTGGCGCTGCTGCTGCTCACGACCGCGATACCGAGCGCGCTGTCGGTACGGCACCAGCGGAACGAGGCCCGCGAGGACTACACCTACATCCAGAACCCCCCGCCGAAGGCCGACGACACCCTGGTGATCGCGGACATCGACACGACGTACCACGACAAGGAGGTACGCGGACGGCTGGTGGAGCCCGAGGGGCCGCGGGCGCCGCTTCCCCCTGGGGTGGCCGCGTACCCGAAGCCGGGCGAGATGGTGGTCTCGCCCGCGCTCGGGGAACTGCTCGACTCCGGCTCCGGAAGGCTGCTGCGGGAGCGGCTGCCGTACCGCGTGGCGGGCACGATCGCCGAGAGCGGACTCATCGGTTCCCGCGAAATGGCCTACTACGCGGGCGTGGAGAACCTGGCGCCGCGCATCAACGGCTGGCAGGTGGCCCGGATCACCGAGTACGGCAGTCCGCAGCGGACGGAGCGCTCGGACCCGGTGCTGCTGCTGCTCGTGATGGTCGTCTTCGTGGCGCTGCTGATGCCGGTGGCCGTGTTCATCGCCGCGGCGGTGCGGTTCGGCGGCGAGCAGCGCGACCGCAGGCTCGCAGCGCTCCGGCTGGTCGGCTCCGACGGCCGAATGACCCGTCGCATCGCGGCCGGCGAGGCGATGGCGGGCGCGTTGCTCGGGCTGGTCTTCGGCACGGTCTTCTTCCTGATTGGCCGTCAGGCCGCCGGGTCCGTCGAGGTCGTCGGCATCAGCGTCTTCCCCAGCTACCTCAACCCCTCCCCCTGGCTGGCCGCGCTGGTCGCAGTCGCGGTACCGGCCGCGGCGGTGCTGGTCACCCTGCTGGCGCTGCGCGGAGTGGTCATCGAGCCGCTGGGCGTGGTGCGCACGGCGAAGCCCGCCCGGCGCCGGCTGTGGTGGCGCCTGCTGATCCCCGTGGCCGGACTGGCGATGCTCTACCCGATGTTCGGTCAGGGCCGCGCCAACGGGGACTTCAACCGGTATCTGGTGATCGGCGGCGTGACACTGCTGCTGATCGGCGTGACCGCGCTACTGCCGTGGACCGTGGAGACGGTCGTCGGCCGGCTCGGCGGGGGCGGGGTGGCCTGGCAGCTCGCGGTACGGCGGCTCCAGTTGAGCAGCGGCACGGCGGCACGCCTGGTCAGCGGCATCGCGGTCGCGGTGGCCGGGGCGATCGCGCTCCAGATGCTCTTCGCCGGGGTGCAGAGCGACTACATCAAGAACTCCGGGAAGAACGTCTTCCGGGCCCAGATGGAGGTCATGGCGCCGCGGGGCTCCACACTCACCGGGGCCGTGGACAGGTTCTCGGCGACGAAGGGCGTACGCAAGGCCACCGTGCTGTCCGGGACGGAGGTCAGTGACGTGTCCTGGAAGCGCGAGGAGGAACGGGTCTCGGCCGGGGTGACGATCGGCGACTGCGCCTCACTGCGCGAGGTGGCGCGCATGTCCTCCTGCCGAGACGGGGACGTCTTCGCCCTCAACGGCGGTAAGTTCGACGCCGACACTCTCAAACTCGCCAGGCCAGGCCACGAGTTGTACCTCCAGATCGACACGGGTTCGGTGGAGACCGCGGAGGTCCCGTGGACCGTCCCGGGCACCCTGAAGTCCGCCCGCTCGGTCGAGGACCCGAGGGGGGACAGGCGCAGCGGCCTGCTGATGACGCCGGCCGCGGTGCCCGCGCGGGCGTCCACGGCGATCGGGGGATCGGTCTACATCTCGGTCGACCAGTCGGTGCCGGACGTGCACGAGTACGTACGCAACACGGCGGCGGCGATCGACCCGATGACGGGCGCGCACGTGTGGGTCGCCACCGAGGAGTCGAAGAAGTTCGCCTCCATCCGCACCGGCCTGTTCGTCGGCGCGACCTGTGTGCTGCTGCTGATCGGGGCGAGCCTGCTGGTATCGCAGCTGGAGCAGTTGCGCGAGCGGAAGAAGCTGCTGTCGGCGCTGGTCGCCTTCGGCACCCGGCGGCGCACGCTGAGCCTGTCGGTGCTGTGGCAGACGGCGATCCCGATCATGCTCGGCCTGCTGCTGGCCGCGGCGGTGGGAGTGACGCTGGGAGCGGTGCTGCTGAAGATGACGAACACGACGGTGGCCGTGCACTGGCCGAGCGTGCTGGCGATGACCGGCATGGGCGCGGGAGTCGTCCTCGCGGTCACCCTGCTCAGCCTTCCGCCGCTGCTGCGCCTGATGCGCCCCGAAGGCCTGCGCACGGAGTGATCATCCGGGACTGATCACCCGGGACTGGGGCCCCGCACCCGGGGGCTCAGTCCCGGCCGCCGTCCAGCACCCGCACCGGCAGGGGCCGCAGGTCCGCGTGCAGGGCGGCGGCAAGTTCCCGGTACTCGGCGGCGCGGGCCGCGCCGGTGCGCATGGCCAGGGCGATACGGCGTGAGGGGGCGGGGTCGGCGAAGTAGCCGGTGAGGAGCTGGTTGTTGCGGGAGGTCTCGACCCTGAGGGCGGTGCGGGGCAGCAGGGTGCAGCCGAGACCGCCGGCGACGAGCTGGACGAGGGTGGACAGCCCCGCGGCGGTCGTCGTCACCGGAGCGTTCTCGCGCCCGGCCTCGCGGCAGATGTCGAGCGCCTGGTCGCGCAGGCAGTGCCCCTCGTCGAGCAGCAGCAGATTGAGCTCCTTCAGGGCCTCGCGCGGGATGCCCTCCCGGCCGCCGAGCCGGTGGTCGAGCGGGGTCACCAGGACGAAGTCCTCGTCGAACAAGGGGAGTTCGACGACGCCGGGCACGCCGAGGGGGACGGCGAGGAGCAGCAGGTCGAGCCGCCCGCCGGCCAGCCCGTCCAGCAGGTTGGCGGTCTGTTCCTCGTGGACCTGGAGGTCGAGGTCGGGGTAGCGGTCGTGGACGAGCCGCAGCACGGTGGGCAGCAGATAGGGCGCGACGGTGGGGATGACGCCGAGCCGCAGTACGCCGGTGAAGGGCGCCCGGACGGCCTCGGCCTCCTCCAGCAGGGCACCGACCTCCCCGAGCACGGCCCTGGCCCGGACGGCGAGCCGCTCACCGGCGGGCGAGAGCAGCACCTTGCGCGTCGTACGCTCCAGCAACGTGACACCGAGTGCCTCCTCCAGCGAGGAGACGGCTCCGGAGAGGGCCGGCTGGCTCACGCCGATCGCCGCGGCGGCGTCCCGGAAGTGCAGGTGCTCCGCGACGGCGGCGAAGGCGCGCAACTGGGACAGGCTAGGCTGCCTGCGCTTTCCGGTATTACCGACGGTCACTGATAACTACCTCCGATCAACCCGACCGAGTGTAGCTATTTCTGTAATCAATGCACCGTGTGCCACCATCAGCATCGTCCAACCCATGGGAATCACCAGTACGACCGGTGTTTCCTCGCTGCAAGGAGAGCACGTGCTCACTGTCGGTGACAAGTTCCCCGCGTTCGAACTGACCGCCTGCGTCTCGCTGGAGAAGGGCAAGGAGTTCGAGACGATCGACCACAAGACCTACGAGGGCAAGTGGAAGGTCGTCTTCGCCTGGCCCAAGGACTTCACCTTCGTGTGCCCGACCGAGATCGCCGCCTTCGGCAAGCTGAACGACGAGTTCGCCGACCGCGACGCCCAGGTCCTCGGCTTCTCCGGCGACTCGGAGTTCGTCCACCACGCCTGGCGCAAGGACCACGACGACCTGCGTGACCTGCCCTTCCCGATGATGGCGGACTCCAAGCACGAGCTGATGCGCGACCTCGGCATCGAGGGCGAGGACGGCTTCGCCAAGCGCGCGGTCTTCATCGTGGACCAGAACAACGAGATCCAGTTCTCCATGGTGACGGCGGGCTCGGTCGGCCGTAACCCCAAGGAGGTCCTGCGGGTTCTGGACGCCCTCCAGACGGACGAGCTGTGCCCCTGCAACTGGACCAAGGGCGACGAGACCCTCGACCCGGTCGCCCTGCTGGCGGGTGAGTGACCCCATGTCCCTGGACTCCCTGAAGTCCGCCGTCCCGGACTACGCCAAGGACCTGAAGCTCAACCTGGGCTCGGTCATCGGCAACAGCGACCTGCCCGCGCAGCAGCTGTGGGGCACGGTGCTGGCCACGGCGATCGCCTCGCGCTCGCCGATCGTCCTGCGTGAGCTGGAGCCGGAGGCGAAGGCGAACCTGTCGCCGGAGGCGTACACCGCGGCGAAGGCCGCGGCGGCCGTCATGGCGATGAACAACGTCTTCTACCGCACCCGCCACCTCCTGTCCGACCAGGAGTACGGCACCCTGCGGGCCGGCCTGCGGATGAACGTCATCGGCAACCCCGGTGTCGACAAGGTCGACTTCGAGCTGTGGTCCTTCGCCGTCTCCGCCATCAACGGCTGCGGCATGTGCCTCGACTCCCACGAGCAGGTCCTGCGCAAGGCCGGCGTGGAGCGCGAGGTGGTCCAGGAGGCCTTCAAGATCGCCGCGGTGGTCCAGGCCGTCGCGACGACCCTCGACGCGGAAGCGGCCCTCGCGGAGTAACGCGCACCGCATGACCGAACCCCGTCCACCCTCGAGGGTGGACGGGGTTCGGCGGTTTGGTCTCAGCTCGGTTCGGAACTCCCCGAGCCGGACGGCACGGTGGCCGGCTCCGCCGGAGCCGGCTCGGACATCCGTGCCTGACGCCGCTCCTGCTCGCGCGCATAGGCCCGCAGATATCCCACCGCCGAGTTCGTCACCGCCACCAGCGGCACCGCCACCACCGCGCCGCCGATCCCCGCGATCAGCCCGCCCGCGGCGACCGACAGGACCACCGCCAGCGGGTGCACCCGCACCGCCCGGCCGAGGATGAACGGTTGCAGCACGTGCCCCTCGAGCTGCTGCACCGCCAGCACCACCACCAGCACCATCACCGCGGTGAAGACTCCCTGGGTGACCAGCGCCACGACCACCGCCAGCGCGCCCGACACCACCGCGCCCACCAGCGGGATGAAGGCGAACAGGAAGATGAACACGGCCAGCGGCACCGCCATCGGCACATTGAGGAAGTAGATCCCCAGCCCGATGAAGATCGCGTCGATCAGCGCCACGATCACCGTGCCGCGCACGTACGCGGTCAGCGTGCGCCAGGCCCGCGGACCGGCACCGGCCACGCCCGGACGCGCCGCCGCCGGCACCAGCTTCAGCGTCCACTCCCAGATGCGCCGGCCGTCGTAGAGCAGGAACAGCGTGGAGAAGACCGTCAGCAGAATCCCGGTCAGCGCCTCCACGATCACCGTCACGCCCTGAAGGCCGGCCGAGGTGATCTGGTCGGTGTTGGCGCCGACCGCGTCCCGCAGGTTCTTCGCTATCTGGTTGATCTGTTTGTCGGTCACATGGAAGGGGCTGTTCAGCAGCCACTTGCGCAGCTGGTCGATGCCGTCCTGGATCTGGGTGGAGAGCGTGTCGATGTTCTCCATGACCTGCCAGGTCACGAACCACCCGATCAGCCCCATGATGACGAAGCCGAGGATCGCGGTGAGCGCGGTGGCCGGCCCGCGCGGCAGCCCGTACCGCCTCAGCCACGCGACCGTCGGCTGGAGCAGCGCCGTGATGAGCAGCGCGGCGACGAACGCGAGCACCACCAGCTGGATGGCGCTGATGGCGCGCATCAGCACCCACACGGTGCCCGCGAGCACCAGCACTCGCCAGCCTGCCTCCGCCGCCACCCGTACGCCCCACGGCACGGCCTGGGCGGGATCGGGCCGGGCGTGGTTGGCGATCGGGTCCGGCAGGGGCTCGGGATCCACGTCCGGCTCCGGCCCGGTGGGGTCGGTGTGGTCCTTCTCCACTTCGGCGCGGCGCTCGTCCAACCGCTCACCCATTTCGGTGAGTCCGGCGCCGAGCCGGCCGAGCCACCCTGGCACTCGCGACATGATCCGTCCTCTTCCCCCGTCTCTCCCCACCACTCCCCCCTGGAGTCGTCCGGTCCGACCGTACAGGGCAACAGCCCCTCCCCCTAAGACGGGGAGGGGCTGTGCGGAGGTTGAGTTCGGCGGTGATCCGGCTCAGTACCAGTGGTTGGCCTGCCAGAAGTTCCACGCGTCGCAGGGGCTGCCGTAGCGGCTGTCCATGTAGTTCAGGCCCCACTTGATCTGGGTGGCCGGGTTGGTCTGCCAGTCGGCGCCCACGGAGGACATCTTGGAGCCGGGCAGCGCCTGGAACAGGCCGTACGCGCCGGAGGAGGGGTTGACCGCCCGGTAGTTCCAGCTGGACTCGTGGTCCACGATGTTGCTGAAGCACTGGAACTGGCCCGCGGGCACCATCGAGCGCGCCATCGCCTGGATCTGCGAGATGCTGTACGAGCTCTGCACCGGGAAGCTGGAGGCGTCGCGGCTCGCGGAACGGCTGACCGCCGCCTGGAGCGCGGCACGCTCCTTGGCTTCCTTGGCGGCCTTCTCGGCCTCCGCCTTCTTGGTCTCGGCCTCCGCCTTCTTGGCGATCGCCGTCTGGGCGGCGGCCTTGCGGGCGGCCTGCTCGGCCTCCTTCTTGGCGCTCGCGTCCGCGGCGATGGCCTGTGCGTCGGCCTGCTGTGCCAGGGAGGCGGTCTGCACCTGGGCCTGCTGACCCATGGGGATGTCTGCGAGAAGCGTCGCGTCGGCTGCCATCGCCTCGGCGTCGTTGTTCTGCGCGGTGCTGCCCGAGGCAACGCCGACGACGCTTCCGACAGCGGTGACCGCGGTGGCGGAGGCCACTGCGAATCCCCGGACCGAGATCCGGCTCACACGGTTTCCTTCCAGCATCGCCCGCTTCGGTGACCCTGGCGGACGCAATCGTGCCCCTGGCACTGGCCTCCCAACTGCGGGGTCACGGGAGGCGCGGGCCCGGTGGGCAACTCCCCCGAGGGGAGCGCCGCGTGGTGCTCGGGCGGCATACGACAACGCTATGGAGTTGAAGCGTGCTGCTCAGGTGTTGCTGTACCTGCCCCAGGGCTTAACGCCTGGGAGGTGCCCCCCAGGGGGTACAGCTGTGTCGTATGCGGGGCCTGACAGGAGTGAGACTCTGCCGTAATCCAACGCCGCAAGGCAATTCCGAGTTGCGTGTGAAAGCTCACACCCCATTCGGCCCAAGGGAAATACCCAAATGCCCGCACACGCGGACGCCGCCCGGCTAGGCTCAGGCCTTTGCCGGACGGCGCCAACTCCCGCATCACCGCATCCAGGTGTGCGAAATTCGATCAGATGTGCCCGTCCTCCAGCATTTCGGTCACAAGGGCCGCGATCTGGGACCTCTCGGACCGGGTCAGTGTCACGTGCGCGAAGAGCGGGTGACCCTTCAGCTTCTCCACGACGGCGACGACACCGTCGTAGCGACCGACCCGCAGATTGTCCCGCTGCGCCACGTCATGGGTCAGAACCACCCGCGAATTAGCCCCGATCCGGGACAGAACGGTCAGCAGGACGTTCCGCTCCAGCGACTGGGCCTCGTCCACGATCACGAACGCGTCGTGCAGCGACCGGCCGCGGATGTGGGTGAGCGGCAGGACCTCCAGCATCCCTCGCGCGGTGACCTCCTCGATGACCTCCCGGGACGTGACCGCCGACAGCGTGTCGAAGACCGCCTGCGCCCACGGGTTCATCTTCTCCGCCTCGGTGCCCGGCAGATAGCCGAGTTCCTGGCCGCCGACGGCGTACAGCGGACGGAAGACCATCACCTTCTGGTGCTGACGGCGCTCCAGGACCGCCTCCAGACCCGCACACAGGGCCAGCGCCGACTTGCCGGTGCCGGCCCGGCCGCCCATCGACACGATCCCGACGTCCGGATCGAGCAGCAGGTCCAGCGCGATCCGCTGTTCCGCGCTGCGCCCCTTGATGCCGAACGCCTCCCGGTCGCCGCGCACCAGGCGGACGCCGCCCTCGGGTGTGACGCGGCCCAGTGCCTTGCCCCGCTCGGACTGGATCGTCAGACCGGTGTGCACGGGCAGGTCGGCCGCCTCCGGGACGTGGAGGTGCCCCTCCTCGAAGAGGATGTCCACCTGTTCACCCGGCAGGGTGAGTTCGGACATCCCGGTCCAGCCGGAGGAGTCGGTGATGGCGAGTTCCGCGCGGTACTCCTCGGCCAGCAGGCCGACGGAGGACGCCTTGATGCGCAGCGGCAGGTCCTTCGAGACGACGGTGACGTCGTACCCTTCCGCCTGCAGGTTGCGGGCGACCGCGAGGATGCGGGAGTCGTTGTCCCCCAGGCGGTAGCCGGTGGGCAGCACGCTGGGGTCCGAGTGGTTGAGCTCGACCCGGACCGTTCCGCCGAGGTCCCCGATCGGGATGGGGGCGTCGAGGCGGCCGTGCCGGACCCGGTAGTCGTCCAGCAGGCGCAGGGCCTGCCGGGCGAAGTAGCCGAGTTCGGGATGGTGCCGCTTGGCCTCCAGTTCCGTGACCACGACGATCGGGAGCACGACCTCGTGCTCGTCGAAGCGGGTCAGGGCGTTCGGGTCCGCCAGCAGGACGCTGGTGTCGAGAACGTAGGTGCGCCGGTCTGGCTTGTGGCGCTTTGTGCTGGTCACCACGGAAGGACGTACCCCCTCGGATGAGGTCGGGGAGCGACGAGATGGAGGCCGGGCTGGGCGGGCGGGAGCAAGCCGACCGGTCGACGGCCCCCGCACACGGCGGGCCGAAAACCGGCTCTCCACGTCTTCGTCCGTGCCGTGACCGCACGGTCGGGCTCGTACAAAGGGCCTCCCGGGCGGACGGCCCCGAGCCGTCCGCTGAGATCCGACGCCCGTGGTTCGGGTGTCGACCTGTTTGCCTTATGCCCTCGAAGATGCGCCGCCATGCAAATACGTAGAACGACGCACGAATGAACTCCTCGTGAAGAGGTGGCACCCGGGTGGCGGAAGGGGTATGTGCTCAGCCGCCGTAGCGGCGGTGGCGGGCCGCGTAGTCGCGCAGCGCGCGCAGGAAGTCGACCTTGCGGAAGGCCGGCCAGAAGACCTCGCAGAAGTAGTACTCGGAGTGCGCCGTCTGCCAGAGCATGAATCCGGACAGCCGCTGCTCCCCGCTGGTACGGATGACCAGGTCCGGGTCGGGCTGGGCCTTGGTGTACAGGTGGCGGCCGATCATCTCGACGTCGACGGACTCGGCGAGGTCCTCCATGGAGGTGCCCCGGTCGTGGGCGTCGAGGAGCATGGAGCGCACGGCGTCGGCGATCTCCTGCCGGCCGCCGTAGCCGATGGCGACGTTGACGACTATTCCGTCGACGTGGGCGGTGGCCTCCTCGGCCTCCTTGAGGGTGGCCTGCATGACCGGCGGCAGCAGGTCCATGGTGCCGACGTGGTGGACGCGCCAACGGCCGTCGGCGGCCAGGGTGCGTACGACGTCCTCGATGATGCCGAGGAGCGGGACGAGCTCTTCCTGGGGCCGGTCGAAGTTGTCCGTGGAGAGCAGCCAGAGCGTGACGACCTCGACGTCCGCCTCGGTGCACCAGCCGAGGAACTCCTCGATCTTGTCCGCGCCGGCCCGGTGGCCCTGGGCGGTGGTGGAACCGGCGGCCTTCGCCCAGCGCCGGTTGCCGTCCATGATGACGCCGATGTGCTTGGGCACCTGAGCGGGGTCCAGGTGGCCCTCCACCCGGCGTGCGTACAGCCTGACCAGCAGGCCGCGCAGCTTGTCGCGCAGGTTCACGTGTTCGTCAGCCCCTCCGTATGGATCGGACAGGCGCGGCCGGGGGCGTTCCCTGTCCGTGCGGCGGCCTGGTCCGTATGGCGGTCCCCGGGGGCGAAGCCTACCCCCGGCATTTCCAGCGTCCCTCAACAGGGCACTGCGCGCGCCCTGGTGTATCAGACGCGGGCCTCGCGACTCCCAAAGAAAACGGGCCGGTCCGTGGGGGGAGACGGACCGGCCCGAGGGGGGGTTTCCACCATAACCCTTCGTAAGGGCTGGTGTGTGCCCAGACGCGACAAAATTACTCTCCGAAGTCGTGCGACGACGCATGGAGATCGCACCGAAGCGCCGGAATCCATCAATCTGCGCTTGATCATGGCCGAATCACGACGGAATCAGCGGCGAAACGGACGGGATCCGACGAGAAGCGAAGAGGCTCGGCCCTTTGAGGGCGCACGGCGTGTTGCCCCCGGATCCCTCCCCTGGGCGACCCGGCCGCGAACGCCCGCTTGACGCCGACGGCACCCGCCCCGCACCGGCTCCGGCTCCGGGCCGGGCGGATACCGTCATCAGGGGCTGTGGCACCGCGCAGCCCCCTCCACCACGCGGTGCCGACCGCGTGGCTTTGCTCACGCGAATTCCCTTGGTCTGAACTTTACGTTCGGCGAAATGGGTGACGCGAGGGGCGGGCGGTAACGATGTGGGAACAGGCGCCCCATTGCGGGTGTTTCACCTCGGTCTGCGGGCCTCGAAGAGGTGGCGGGTGCTGTACGCCACGAACGGGCCCCGCGCCTCGATCCGTTCGTGCAGCGCCCGCAGCCGGGGCTCGTACGCCTCGACGGTGAACCCGGGGACCATCCAGATCACCTTGCGCAGGAAGTGCACGACGGCGGCGATGTCGTGGAACTCCATGCGCAGGCGTTCCGCGCGCAGGTCGACGACCTCCAGACCGGCCGCCCGCGCGTCCGCGCTCTCGCGGTCGGGGTGGCGGGCGGCGCGCGACTCCTCCGGCTGGGGCCCGAGGAAGTACTCGACGAGTTCGAAGACGCTGCCGGGACCGACGTGCTGTGCGAAGTACGTCCCGCCGGGTTCCAGGACGCGGGCGATCTCCGCCCAGTGCGGGCGTACGGGGTGCCGGCTGACGACGAGGTCGAAGGCGCCGTCGGCGAACGGCAGCGGCGCGTCCTCCGGGGAGTCGACGACCACGACGCCACGCGGGCGGAGCAGTGCGGTGGCCCCGGCCACGTTCGGCGGCCAGCCCTCGGTGGCGGCGAGCAGCGCGGGCGCGGCCCCGGCCCGGCCGAGCGCGAAGTCGAGGACCTCCCCGCCGCCGGTCTGCACGTCGAGCACGGCGTGGGCCCCGGCCAGCCGGGCGGCCATCGAGACGGCGTACCCCCAGGAGGGCCGCTCTTCCGTGGCCCGGCCCGCGAACCACGAGAAGTCCCAGCCCTCGGTGGGAACGGCGGCCCCCTCGGCGACGAGGTCCTCGAAAGGGCGGGCGGGGCGGTGCTGACGGTCTGCCATACAGGTGATCGTCCCTGGAACCGGTCCCCCGCCGCCTCCTATATACGGGCGCGCGCCTCCTCGGACGTCCCCTCCGCCCGCCCCGCCCCTCACGCCACCGCGAACGCCCCCAGCAGCAGCCCGGTCAGGGCCCCGCCGAGCATGAACGGCCCCAGTGCGATGGCCGACTTGCGGCCCGCCCGGCGCAGCACCACCAGACCCAGTCCGTAGCCGGCGCCGTAGAGCAGTCCGGCGAAGGCGCCGACGACGAGAACCGGCCAGCCGTACCAGCCGAGGGCCGCGCCGAGCGCCAGGGCGAGTTTGACGTCACCGAAGCCCATACCGGCCGGGTTGACGAGGAACAGCATGAAGTACGCGGCGCCGAGGGCGAGTCCGCCGAGCAGGGCGGTGGGCCAGGAGCCCGCGGCGCCGGGCAGCGCGGCGGCGGCACCGAGCAGGGCGACGGTCGCGGCGGCCAGCGGCAGCGTCAGCACGTCCGGGAGCCGGTGCACGCGGTGGTCGACGAGCGCCAGCAGCACGCCGACCGGCGCGGCGAGCAGCCAGACGGCCAGCTCGGGGCGGGGCCCGGTGGCGGCGGCGAGCGCGGCGCAGACGAGCGCGGTCACGACGGCCACGGCCCGGGCACGCGGCCCGTACGGTCCGCATCCGGCCACCGCGCCCGTGCAGCGGGCCCGGCCCACCCAGCCCCCGAACGCGCCGGTGATCGGATGCCCGCCCGGGCACCGGGCGCTCCACGCCTCCCCGGCGCCGACCGAGAACCGGTGGGCGGCCCGGGGCAGCAGCAGCCCGGCCCCCGCACCCCACAGCGCGGCCAGGACGGTCACAAGTACGCGCACGCCGGGGACCCTAGCCGCGGCGTGCGCGCGGGGCATGGGCCCGTGGACCCATGCGGGGCCCACCGTCCGCCGATACGGTCGGTCGGCAGGGCACACGATTCGGTGGGAGGGCGGCTCGGCATGGGACGACGCCGGCGTGACGGGCGGGGCAGGCTGATCGTGCACGGTTCGGCACCGGTGACGGTCCCGCTGGAGCTGGCGACCTCCTACCGGGCCCGCACCAAGGGCCTACTGGGCCGTGACGCGGTCGACGGCGCGATCCTGCTCTCCCCCGCCAACAGCGTGCACACCTTCCGCATGCGCATCCCGATCGACGTCGCCTACCTCGACCGCGACCTGCGCGTCCTCACCGTCGTCACCATGAGGCCGAACCGCCTGGGCCTGCCCCGTCCGCGCTCCCGCCACGTACTGGAGGCGGAGGCCGGGGCGATGGCGGGGTGGGGGCTGCGGGCGGGGGTGCTGGTGACGGTGGAGGAGACCGAGTAGGGGCCGAGGCCCGGCGGCGGCGTCACCACGGAACGTTCCGGGGACGGCGGCGCCACCACCAGCGGTCCGCCTTCCCGTCCGCCGTCTCGTCCGCCGCGCGGTGAGCGACCTGTGTTCCCTGTGTTTCCTCGGTGTGCTCACGGAAGATCAGGTCGAGTCTGGCCACGGCGGAGCGCAGTGCGTCGGCGCCGGGCTCGTCGACCTGTCCGACGACGTCCGCGAGGTCGTCCCGGGCCTCCAGGTCACGCCGGAACAGGTCCTCCCGGTAGCGGCCCGAAGGCCGCCAGCCGGATTCCAGTCTGCGGCACAGCCTCTCCCACACCCGCAGGCCGTAGTGCAGGTGTCCCTCGACGCTCGCCACCGGGCCCGTGGGCCGCCCGGCGAGGACGGCGTCGGACAGGGGCGTGTCGACGGGCTCCCGGTCCAGGATCTCCGGGAGCGTCTCCACCGCCGCGTCCGGCAGATCCGCCACCGGCTCCTCCACCGCCTCGACGCGGTACGCCGTGTCGTCCTCGGCGTCCAGCGCCTCCAGGCGGCATCTGACCGATCGACCGTCAGGCGTCGCCACCCAGTAGGCACTCGGCAGTTCGACCTCCGCAGGGTGGAGCACGGAAGTGCCCGCCCCCGCCGCGAGGCCCTGCGCGAGCCCTCCCTCCGTGAGGCGTCCGGCGGTGCCGTCCTCCACCGTGAGGTCCAGTTCGAGGGCGAGGTCACCCGGCGGCAGCCGGCGGTAGGTGCACAGCACGGGAGCCTCCCAGTGCCGCCCTTCCTGGTCGCCGTCCGCGTCGGCCACGTCCACCGCGTCCTCCGGGACCGCCAGCAGGTCGGCCAGGGCCCCTCGAAGACGGGCCGGCGCCGGCGCCGCGACGGTGAAGAGGTTCGCGATCACTTGTACGTCCCGTCGTAGATCTCCTTGGCCTTCTGCACCTTCGCGGGATTGTTGACGAACTTGGGGTCGCGCTGCAATTGCTGCGATTTGCTCAGGTCGCCCTTGTTCCGCGCGATCTCCTTCAGCGCGGCGTACTCGATGCGATCCAGCTCGACCAGTCCCGGACCGGACTTGGGGAAGACCGTCCCGTTGGCCTCCACCTCGTACCTGCGGCCGTTGATCTCGTAGGTGTTCCCGTCCGGCGACAGGTTCGCCCGGCCCTTGGCGATGCCCTCGATGTCCGAGCGTACGAGGTCCTCGTTGCCCCTGAGGATCACCGTGTTGCGCTCCTTGACCTGACCGCCCGACACTCCGCTGATCGTGTGGCGCTTGTTGGGGAACTTGAGCGTCTTCCCGCGCGCCGGGCCGGGTACGTCGTCCCCCGCCTGCCACTCGTTGGCCGGCCTGCCGCTCTCGCGCCGCGCGTCCTCGGCGGCCTCGTCCGCCTCGTCCGCCTGCTTGCGGGCCTCGGCGGCCTCCTTCTTCGCCTCCTCGTCGCAGTGGCCCTCGGCGAGGATCACGTAACGGGAACCGCCCGCGGCGAGGACGGTGGTTCCGGTGCCGGCGCCTCCTCCGAGGCCGCCGCCGCCCTCGTAGAGGATCCGGCGGTCGGGCGCGGCGATCGTGCAGCCGGACTCGCGTGCCTTCCGCTCGGCCTCGTCGGCCACCTCGTCCGCCTTCTTCGCGGCCCGCTCGGCGCCCTCGACGTCACCCGCCTTGGCCGCCTTCTTGGCGTCCTCCGCCGCTTCGCCGGCCTGCTCCGCGAACTTGCCCAGCTTGCCGAGCTTCCCGAGTTTGCCGAGGTCGCCCACCTTCTCGGCGACCTTGCCGACGTCGTAGCCGGGGATGAAGAGGGAGCCGATGTTCCAGGCGACGTGGGAGACGGCGCGGGTCTTCTCGCCGTTGTTCCAGTCCTCGGCCACGTCGTCGCCGATGAACATGTCCCACAGGACCGTCCCGCCGGTGTTCAGCGAGGCCCCGCCCCAGTCCCAGATGGCTCCGAAGTAGTCGCCGTCCGACCACTTCTTCCCGGCGTCCTTGGAGTCCTCCAGCCAGTCCTGCCCGAGCTGCTTGCCGTAGTCGGCGATCCCGCTGAGGGTGTCCCCCGGGTTCGTGACCATGTCCCAGATCCCGGTGACGTCCCCCCAGACACCGTCGACGAAGATCCCCTCACCGACCTGCTTGAGCTGATCCCCGGCACACCCGAAGAAGGCACCGAAACCGGAGAAACAGCCGTCGTCCTTCTTCTCGTCGGGACTGCCGGTGTTGTCGGTCTTGTCGGATTCGGTGGTGCGGGTGTCTTCGGTGGGCGGGGTGTCTTCGGTGGTCTGGTCGCCGCCGGTGGTCTGGTCGCCGCCGGTGGTCTGGTCGCCGTCGTCGGTGCTGGCGCCGCCACCGGTCGTGCTGCCGCTGGTCGCGGTACCGCCGCCGGTCGTATTGCCGCCGCTGGTGTCGCCACCGGTGCCGGCAACGCCACCGGTCGTGCTGCCGCTGGTGTCGCCGGAGGCGTGGGTGTCGGTGCCGTTGCCCGCCGGGGCCGCGCAGCCCGTCCCGACGACCTTGCAGACCTGGGCCTCGATGCTCACGAATATCTGCGTGCCGAGACCGCTGAACACCAGCGCCAGCACGATGGCGGCCACGATCGCGACCAGGCCCACGTACTCGACCGCGGTCTGCCCTTCGTCCCCGTGCCGCCACCGGATCATCCGGGCGAACGAGACGGGACGGCGCTCGGCCCGCGCGGGCAACGGGAGTGCGTACCACTGCCGGGTCTCGGGCTGAAGCAGGAAGTAGAGGATGAGGATGGGCAGGAAGAGCTGGATGCCGCCTCGGGCCGAACCTCCGGTGAGGTTGGCGAGCCCCCCGAGGATCAGCCACACCTGCACGCCGATCAGCGCCCACCGGATCCGGCCCCCGCCCTCCCAGCTCCGCCGGGCGAGCCACCAGCCGAGCACCCCGGGCGCGGCGGCGTACGCGACGAGCGCGATGACACCGCCGTCGAGGGCGCCGTACGACCCGGCCGCCAGCAGCAGACCGATCCCGCCGAGCACGGTGGCGACGAACAGTGCGTGCACGAGCACCAACGCCGCCGACAGCGACCGTGGCATGTGCCCTCCCCCCGGTTGGCGCACAACTCCGCCCGAGGTTAGGGAACGACCGCCTGCCCAGCATGGGCCCGGAGACCCAACCCAATCAGCGCTTGTTCATCGCGGCCCGCTCCGACTGGCGGCGCACGCCGTCAGTTCTGGTTGCGGGGGAACGTGACCTCCACTCGGCGGTTCTTCTTGCGGCCGTCCTCCGTGGAGTTGTCCGCGATGGGGTACTGCTCGGCGTAACCGCGCACGTCGAAAGTGATGTTCGGGTCGTTCAGCTCCTGGGAGAGGACGTCCTGGACGGCGTTGGCGCGCTGCTTGGACAGGACCACGCCGTGCGCGTGGGTGCCGAGGTTGTCCGTGAAGCCGAAGACACGGACCTGGCTCGCCTTCTGCTTCTTGGTCTCCTGCGCGATCGTGTCGATCCGGGCCTTCGCCCGGTCGCTCAGCTTCGCGCTGTCCTTGGCGAAGAGCACCTCGGCCTGGAGGGCGAACGTCACGTCCGTGTTGGTGTCCTCACGGCGCTCCTCACCGCCCTGCTCCTCGACAACGGATTTGATGTCCAGCACCTTGGCTGCGGCGAGGGTGGCCCCCTCGGGCAGTTTGAGGTCGGGGTCGCTCGGGTCGACCTTCACGGGGGCGGAGGCGGAGGGCTCGGTGCCCGGGGGCACACTGGGGCCGCTGTCCGCACGGGCCGCCACGGCACCGTAGAGATTCGCGGCGACCATGACGCCGGCGGCGGTGAGGGCCACGGTGAGACGGGTGTGGGTCATGTCGGGCCGCCTCAGCCAGAGATCTCGATAGTGCCGCTGGAGAAGGTGGGCAGTTGCAGCGTGACTTCGGAGGTATCTGTTGGTGGGGACGGGAACTGCATGAAGATGGGGAGGCTTTGGCCCGCCTGAAGGGTGCCCAGCGAGGTCGTCGTGAGTGGCCGCCCTTCCGTGTCACGCAGCACGTAGTACCGCTTTTTTCCCTTGGAATCCACGAGGGTGGCGCCACCGAGCGAGGGCCCATGCTTGACGATCTCCGTCTCATCGCCAGTCATCTGAGGCGGAACGACAACGGACTTGGCCCCGTCGTTTTTCAGATTTCCGTTGATGGTGACGAATCCCCCCGTGTCACGTGCAGCGGAGGTGATCTGCAAGAGCAGTCCGTCCTGCCCCTTGAGTTCGGCCATAGGTGTCTGGGACTGTCCCTCCTGAGCAGTCGGCCGGGATCCACCGCGCTTTGAGGCGGACGCAGAGGTATCCGGCTTCTTGTCCTCGTCGTCACCGCCACCACAGCCAGCCACGCCAAGTGCCAAACCGGCCACGACGGTCAATGCGACCATCCCCCTGCGGGCCTTCGCAGTGAACCGAATGCTCATCGCTCTGCTTCCTTCTTCTCTCGTCATTCGCTTGTCAGTCAGCCAGATGGACATCGAAGAGGTCTTGGGGCTCCGGGAGATCGATGAGGTGTTTCGGGTCCAGATCCCAGTACCTGTCCTTGCAGGTGAGGCGTGGCAACACATCGGTCCCGGCGTCTGCCGCCAAGGGTTTGAAGGTACAGAGCGGCTCGATCACAGCCCTGGCACGTGCCGTCGAGTGTTTACTCGCAGTGATAGGGACGACCGATTTCCCTATAGGCTTGTTGGTCTCGACGCTGACCGTGTAGGCCAGCAGACCGCTCGCCCCACAACCGAGCACATGTGCGTCGTTCTGCTGGGCGAGTTGATACGCCCGCCAGCATGAGGGCTCGAGCCCCTGACCGATGCCGTCGAAGACGTTCTGCCACCTAGTGGGGTCGAGTACATCCTTCGCCCATTGGCTCGCAAGTTGGTCGCGAGTGTCCTGCGCCACCGCCAGTGCCGCCGCGTCTGCAGCCGTCTGCGCGCCGTTCCGACTGGCCGCCGCCTGGCCGACCGCAAGGTAAGCGAACGCGAGAAAGAGCAGGCCTGCCACCACCGTGATGTAGATGGGGAAGGCCTGCCCTGCGTCGCCGTTCCGGAGGCGCATCAAGTGATTTCGTTGATCTTCTGCTGAATCTTCTGCAGGATCGTCTGCCCGACGTTCGTACCCGTGATCGCCAGCACGATCGCCACCACCACCGCGATGATGCCCAGGTACTCGACCGCGGTCTGCCCCCTGTCGCCGGCGCGGCGCTGCATCGCCTCGACCGTGGTGTTCTTCCAGCCGTTCACGCGGACCGCGGTCTTCAGCATCAGGTCGCTCATGGTGTTCCCCTCCGGGTTCGGTCTCGGTGCCGCTTGCGACACCGGAAACGTATGCCGGAACACCCCGTCCGCCAGAGGGTCTCCGGACCCAATCGCGGGCCCAAAGAGAGACCCGGCCCCGCTTCCCCCGTACCGTCGGCATCACGCTTCACCCCAGCCCTCGCGACGAACCCGGGGCCGTGCCCAGCCACTTGGCGGCGGCCTCGGAACGGCTGGTGCTGTGCAGCTTGGCGAAGATGCGGTTGATGTGGTTCTTGACGGTCTTCTCGCTGATGAAGCAGGAGGCGGCGATCTGCTGGTTGGTCATGCCGGACGCGATGAGGTCCATGATCTCCGCCTCCCTCGCGCTGAGTTGGAACCTCGACCTGTCGACGGCGGCCGGACGGCTACCTGTCCATCCAGACGA
The DNA here is from genome assembly GCF_053601495.1 of Streptomyces sp. NPDC004721. Taxonomy (NCBI): domain Bacteria; kingdom Bacillati; phylum Actinomycetota; class Actinomycetes; order Kitasatosporales; family Streptomycetaceae; genus Streptomyces; species Streptomyces sp. NPDC004721. Next base: position 19,825 of record NZ_JBSGBZ010000028.1, on the reverse strand, counting down.
AGACTGTCCCACATCCGGTTGCAACTGCGAAAGATGCTGGGCAGAAGTGGCTGGTTCATGGGACGTTGGGAAGGTGTGATCGTGTGCAATCGCACCCTCCATCGGCTGGTCCCGGCGCAGTCGGGCCACCAGGGCGCCCGCCGCCGTAGGAGTGAAGTGGGGCCTGCCCTCCTTGATGTCACGTACGGCGGTGACGAGTTGGCCGGCCGTGAACTCGCCGTGGACCAGGTAGCCGCCCGCACCCCGGCGCAGGGCCTCCTGGACGATCTCCGACTCGCTGCTGTAGGTCAGCATCATGACCGGCGCGATCCGGACCAGGTACGGCAGCGCGGAGAGGCCGTCCACGCCGGGCATGCGGACGTCGAGCAGGACGACGTCGGGACGGTGCTGCTGGGCGGCCTCCCAGGCGGCGCGGCCGTCGGCGGCCTCGGCCACCACCGTGATGTCCGCGCGGCCGGAGAGCAGGGCCGTCAGGCCGGCGCGGACCACGGGGTTGTCGTCGGCCACGACGACGCGCAGGGGCACGGCAGGTGCGGGCGGTGGGAAACCCTCGAAGGGGTTGGGAGTCGTCTGGTCCGGCACGGCGGCGGCCTCCTCTCTGGGTCGTGAAGCAGGGATGGATGGTCGGACGGTCATACGGTCGGTGTCGTCAGGGCTCCCAAGGGCAGTTCGAGGCGGACCTCCGTTCCCTTGGGGTGGGCGCCGCGGCCGATACGGATGCGGGCGCCGACCGAGGCCGCCCGCTCGACCATCCCGACCAGGCCGAAGTGTCCGGCGCGGCGCAGTTGTTCGAGGCTGGTGCCAGGCGGCAGGCCGCGGCCGTCGTCGTACACGCTGATGCGCAGCAGATCGCCGTGGACGCCCGCGCGCACCTCGACGTGGGTGGGCTCCGCGTGGCGGTGGGCGTTCTCCATCGCCTCCGAGGCGATGGTCAGGAGCTGGCGGGCCACGGCCGGAGGCACCGGCGGCACGCCGGGCTCGCCGATCGGGCGGTAGGCGGCGGACAGTCCGGTACGGGACGCGAAGTCCCGGGTGCGGGCGGCGAGTTCTACGAGGACGTCGGTGCCGTGGTCCGGGTCGTTCTCGCGGCGCAGGTCGGTCAGCAGTTCGCGGGCCTCGGCGGCCGCCCGGCGGGCCGAGCGGGCCACCAGTTCCGCCTGCTGCTTCACCAGAGCCGGGTCCATGCGGTCGGCGCCCGTCGAGCCCGCCAGGCCGTCGGCGGCCATGGCCACACCGTGCAGGGTCTTCGCCACCGAGTCGTGCATCTCACGGGCCAGGCGGGCCCGTTCGGCACCGACCGCCTCCGTGACCGCGAGGCGGGCCTGGACCGTGGTCAGGGCCTGGGTGGCCTCGCCGAAGCGGAGGAGCAGGTTGCGCAGGGTGACTCCGGCGGCCCCCGCGATGACGCACAGGCCGGGGAGGAGGGCGGCCTGGGCCAGGTCCGGGGACAGTTCCTTGGAGCTGGTGGAGACGACGAGCAGGATCAGCGACTGGAGCGAGGCGAACAGGCCCGCGCCCCGCCAGCCGTAGACGAGACCGGCGAGCAGGGGGGTGCAGACGCTGACGTAGGCCAGCGTGCTGTCAGGGCCCGCCGCGATCAGGAGGAGGGCGCCGAAGAGGGTGTCCAGGGCGAGGAGAGTGGGGTGCCGCAGGAGCAGGGGACCGAAGCGTTCCCAGTCCCGGAACAGGACGTACGAGCCCATGAAGGTGACGACGACCGCGGCGCTGACCAGGCGGGTGGCCAGGCCGGGGGCGGCGTTGAGAAGGGCGACGGGGGCGGAGAGGGCGATCATCGCGAGGCGGAAGGCGAAGACGTAGCGGCACATCGCCTGCAGCGCACTGATCTGCAGTCTTTCCGGCTCCGGGGCAGGTCCCTGCGGGAGCTGGGCGGAGCCTTCGGCCTCGGCTTCGCCCTCGACCGGTATGTGGTTCCCCCCTGCACCACTCGTGCGGGCATCACCGCCGGCTGCAGGCGGCCCCGGTGGACGGCCTGCACCGTCAGCGGCGATCCGTCCACCCGACGGCTCCGCCGGCTCCCACCCCGGCGGCAACGCCGGCGTCACCGACGTCACCGGGATGTCCGGCGCGCCCGTGCGGACGTGGGCCGGGAGGACCGTGCCTGCCGGAGGGGTGGTGATCTCGGGGATCCTCGGGCGGCGGCGCAGCAGCCCGGTGCGTTCCTCCGTCGTCGCCATGTCCTCGTCGCCCCCCCTACTCGCCCGTACCCGTGAGGGAGCCGAAGTCCACGCCTGAGCCGAGGATCAGGCCCGCGCCGAGGAGGATCATCGTGGCCGGGACCATGAACGTGGTGATCATCATGGTGGCCTTGGGGACCGCGCGGGCGGCCTTGCGGCGGGCGTTCTGCGCGTCGGTGCGGCGCATGTCCTTGGCCAGGGAGACGAGGGTGTCGACGATCGGGGCGCCCAGTTCCTCGCCCTGCTGCAACGCCGTCACGAACATGGCGACCTGCTCGGAGTCGTTCCTGCGCCGCAGCTCCGCGAAGGCCTGGCGACGGCTCATGCCGAGGTCCATCTGGCGCAGGGTGATGCGCAGTTCGTCCGCCCAGGGGCCCTCGTACTTGTCGGCGACCCGGTCCAGGGCCTGGCGGAAGCCGAGGCCCGCGCTCACCACGACCGCGAGCACGTCGAGGAAGTCCGGCAGCGTCCGCTCGATCACGTCCTTGCGGATGCGGATGGCCGACCAGATGCCGACCTCGGTCCAGAAGGCGCCGAAGGCGAGCAGGAGCAGGGCCATGAAGAGCTGGCCGCGCATGAGGAACACCAGTCCGCCGAGGCCCCCCAGGAAGCCGTAGACCGCGCGCCGGGCCGCGTAGCGGTCGATCGTGAGGCCGCCGGGGTTGCCCGCCAGGTCGATCTTTCGACGGTACCTGGCCACCCTCTTGGGACCCATCAGGCGCAGTACGGCGGGGGCGTAGCGCATGCCGAGGCGGTCGACGAGGGAGTCCACCGCGCCGGTGCGGGTGGAGCCCACCTCCAGGGCCAGCGCCAGGTCGTCGGGCAACCGGGCGTCGGCGCGGTACATGCGGATGCCGGCGAAGACGCCCCAGACGCCGAGGCCCATCACGAGTGCGAGCAGCAGTGCCATCCCTCTTCCCTCCTTCCGGGAACCCGGCTAGACGTCGATGCGGGACATGCGGCGGATGAGGATGAAGCCGACGGCGTAGAGCGCGAAGGCGATGATCACCGCGCCCTGGCCGATCGGGGAGGCGGTCATGCGGTCCAGGGCTCCGGCCTTGACGCCGTTCATGAGGAACAGCGCGCCGACGCCCAGCACCGGGACCGCGTAGGAGGTCATGTTGACCTGGGAGAGCTGGGTGCGGACCTCGCGGCGGGTCTCCTTGCGTTCCTCCAGGGTCTCGGTGAGGTTGCGCAGGGCGCTCACCACCTGGCCGCCGGCCCGGTTGGACAGGACCAGGGTGGTGACGAGAACGACCAGCTCCCGCGAGGGCAGGCGGTCCGTGAGCTCCGCCAGTGCGTCGTCCATGGACGCGCCGAGGGCCAACTGATGGGCCACCTTGGCCAGTTCCTCGCCGGCCGGAGCCTCCAGCTCCTCCGCCGCCATGCCGATCGCGGTGCGCAGGGCCAGGCCCGCCTGGGTGGCGTTGGCCAGGATGCGGGCCAGTTCGGGGAGTTGGTTGATGAACTTCTCGATGCGTTTCTGCCGCTGCCAGTTGAGGAACTGCACCGCCGCACCGATGCCGAGCAGGCCGGCCAGCGGGCCGAAGAAGGGGGCCAGGGAGGCCTGGCCGATCAGCCAGAGGGCGGCCACGGTGGCGAGCATGTAGACGAAGAACTCGCCCGGGGTGACGTCCAGGCCGGTCGCGGCGAGCCTCAGCTCCAGCCTGCGGCCGAGTGTCGTACGGCGCAGTCGGCGGTCGAGGTTGGGGAAGCGGCGCCGGCGGCCGACCGGGATCTGACCGGTCTGGGAGAGCCGGTCGACGAGGGCCGCCCGCTGGGCCTTGCCGGAGGTGTAGGCGTGCAGGCCGGCGACGGCCAGGACGCAGGTCAGCAGGGTGACGCCGGTGGTGAGGGTGACGAGGGTGCTCAGATCCATGGGGACGGTTCCTACCTGCCTACCTGGCTTCTCGGGTGGCCAGCTGGTCTGCGGACTGGGCGACGCCGAAGGCCTGGGGGATGGGCTGGCTCGCCATGTAGAGGCGGTCGGCGGTGCGGCGTGGCAGCGGGTGGTACTCGAAGGCGCCGTAGATCCGGCCGTCGGCCGCCATCGGCTGCGCGGCGAAGCGGGCCACGGTGGCCAGCCGGTACGGCTCGCTGCCGTGGCTGTCGAGCAGGGCGATCTCGGTGACGCGGCGTGCGCCGTCGGCGAAGCGGGTGAGCTGGACGATCACGTCGACGGCGCTGTTGATCTGGTCGTGCAGGGCGACGAAGGGGATCTCCACGTCGGACATGGAGGCGAGGGTCTGCAGGCGCATCAGCGCGTCCTCGGCGCTGTTGGCGTGCACGGTGGCGAGCGAGCCGTCGTGGCCTGTCGACATCGCCTGGAGCATGTCGAGCGACTCGCCGCCGCGGACCTCACCGACGACGATGCGGTCGGGGCGCATGCGCAGCGAGTTGCGCACCAGGTCGCGAATGGTGACCTGGCCGCGGCCCTCCACGTTCGGCGGCCGGGACTCCAGCCGGATCACGTGCGTCTGCTGGAGCTGGAGTTCGGCGGAGTCCTCGATGGTGATGATGCGCTCGCCGTCGGGGATCAGCCCGGACAGGGCGTTGAGGAGGGTCGTCTTCCCGGTGCCGGTGGCTCCGGAGACGATGACGTTGAACTTCGCCTGCACCAGGCCGGCCAGCAGGTACAGCATGTGCTCGTCGAGCGAGCCGAAGCCGATCAGCTCCTGGAGGGTGAAGGAGCGCGGGAAGCGGCGGATGGTGAGCGTGGGGCCGGTGAGCGAGAGCGGCGGGATGATGACGTTGACACGCTCGCCGGAGGGCAGGCGGGCGTCGACCATCGGGTTCGACTCGTCCACGCGGCGGTTGACCGTGGAGACGATCCGCTCGATGGTCTGCATCAGCTGGTCGTCGGAGGCGAAGCGGATGGGCAGTTGCTCGACCCGCCCGCCGCGCTCGACGAAGATCGCGTCGGGTCCGTTCACCATGATCTCGGTGATGGAGGCGTCCTCGAGGAGGGGTTCGAGGATGCCCAGGCCGAGGGCCTCGTCGACGACCCGGCGGATCAGCTGCGAGCGCTCCACGGTCGACAGGACCGGGCCCTCCCGGCTGATGATGTGCCCGAGCACCCGCTCCAGCCGCGCCCGGCGCTCGGCGGCGGCCAGCGAGCTCATCTCCGCGAGGTCGATCTCCTCCAGGAGCTTGGCCCGGTAGGAGGCGACGAGGTGGCCGTCCTCGCCCCGGGTGCCTTTCTCCTCCGGGGAGTTGATGCGTGCGCGGAGGCTCATGGGTCCGGTGCTCCTCGCTCCTGGTCGGTGGTCGAGTCGGTGCTGTCGAGTCGGTGCTGTCGAGTCGGTGCTGTCGAGTCGGTTCTGGTCGGTGCGAGCCGGTCCTGGTCAGTGGTCCAGCGGTCTCAGCGGTCGAGCGGTCCCAGTCGTCCAGCGGTCTAGTGGTCCATTTGGTCTCAGTGGTCGAGCGGCATGGTGGCGGTCTTGTGGGCCCGGCCGAAGTTCCAGCCGGGGACGATCGAGGGGATGTCGACGCCCGCGGTGACGGTGACCTCCTTGCCGCCGTACGAGGCCGGGCAGCTGGTGCCGTCCGCCAGCCAGCCGCTGACCGCGTTCGCACAGGCCTGCTCGGCTCCCTGCCGGAGCGAGGCCGCGCGCGCCCCCGCGCGGGCGGCCGTGCCGGCCTGCTGGGCCGTGTAGGCGATCAGTCCGATCTGGATGACGGCCATGGCGAGCAGCATCAGGATCGGGATGAACCCCAGGTATTCGATGGCGACTTGGCCCCGGTCGTGGCGGCCGTCGCGACGTACGCCCTCGTACGGCATGTCAGTTCGTCGCCTCCTCGACGGCGCCGGCGTGACCCGTGACCGTGATCGGGAAGTCGATCGTGCCGGGGAAGAGCACGGGCACCTTGAGGCCGACGTGCGCCCGTACGTAGCCGTTGCTCGTCTCACAGCCCACCTCAGCCCCCCTTCGCCACGCGGCCGACAGCTTGTCGAGCCCGGCCTGTTGGCAGGCGGCGTCCCTGGCGCCGCGATCGGCCGCCGTCCCCGCCCGTACCGCCTCGTCCGCAGCATTCCCCGCAAGCGTGTACGTGTACCCCAGCAGCACACACTGCCACAGCAGCACCAGCGTGATGAGGATCGTGGGCGTCATGCCGAGCAGCTCGACGGCGACCTGCCCGCTGTCCGAGCGCAGCCGCCCGGCCGACGGCCTCTTCCCTGTGCCTGCCCGCACGTTCATCCCCCTGCCTCCCTGCGGCGCCGGAAACTCACCGACCCCCGGTCGCCCCGCAGCCGCCCGCCCTTGCGGTCGCCCTCGGGCGCCTTGACGATGCCCAGTTCGCCGGCGAGCCCCCACAGCGCCTGTTTGACCGTGCTCTTGCTCTCCAGTTCGTGGATGCGGCCGGCATCCACCGCGCCCTGGAGTTCCTTGAAGCCCGCGGGGATCGCCGTGCCCGCCACGGGTGTGCCGGTGATCTTCTGGATGAGCGGCGGCTGGATCTCGGTCCCCCGGGTGTGGCGGTTGACGACGACGGTCGTCTCCTCGGCCTTGCGGATCTGCAACCGGTCCCACATCCGTACGGTCCGCTTGGCCGCGCGCACCGCGACCACGTCCGGAGTGGTCAGGAGCAGCGCGGTGTCGGCCATCTCGACGGCCGCCGCGCTCGCCCCGCTCATCTGGGCGCCGCAGTCCAGGACGACGATCTCGTAGCGGGAGCGCAGTGCGCTGACGATCTGGCGGGCGGCCCGGTCGGTGACCTCCTCGCCGCGCTCGCCCTCGCCGGGCGCGAGCAGCAGCGCAAGGCCGCTGTCGTGGCGGAAGACGGCGTCGGCCAGGACGCGCGGGGAGATGTCGGTGATGGAGGCGAGGTCGACGACCGAGCGGCGGAACTGGACGTCCAGGAAGGAGGCGACGTCACCGGACTGGAGGTCCATGTCGACCAGGGCCGTGCCGCGACCGGAGGCCTGTGCGGCGAGGGCGAGTTGTATCGCCGTGAGGGTGGCGCCCACCCCGCCCTTGGCCCCGCTCACCGTCACCACCCGGCCGCCGGCCCCGGTGAACACGTCGCCGCCGTGACCCAGGTGGCGCCGTACGCCCACCGACCACTGGGCCACCGCCTGTACGCGGCTGACCAGTTCCTCGTAGCTCAGCGGAAGGGCCACCAGTCCCCGGGCGCCCGAGTCCATCGCGGCCGAGAACAGGCCGGGGCCGGCGTCGGAGGTGATGAGGATGACGCCGACCGCCGGGAAGCGCAGGGCCACTTCGCGGATCAGTTCCAGGGCCGGGACCGGGCCGATCCGCTCGTGCACCACCACGATCTCGGGCAGCTCGTCGATGGACTCGGCGGCCAGGCGCGCCAGGGTGTCGATGAGCTGGGTGGAGTCGGCGACCGGGGCCACCGGCTCGGCGTCGGGGAGCTGGCTGAGCAGGGTGGTGATGGACCGGGCCGCGTCGGCGTCGCCGACGGCCGGGAGGATCCTGGTGGTCATGCCTGCCGGCCTCTCACTTGTCGTTCGCGAGTTCGTAGGTCCGGTCCTTGGCCGGGACGCTGGTGTCGCTGCCGGGAGCGACCAGCGCGAGCCGGACCCGCTGGGCGAACGACTCGGCGTAGGTGATGCGCTGGGCGTCGATGGTGGACAGCGCGAAGGTGATGGGGACGGCGTCGGTGGGCTGCTGGGCCCGGTTGTCGGCGTTCGGCTGGAGCGCGGTGATCCTGCCGACGTCGAGGACCTTGGCGTTGGTCACGATGATCTTGGACTGGGCGGGGTCGCCCTGGCGCTGTCCGCCGAAGGTGGCGTAGACGTTGACCGTGGAGCCCGGTGTGATCTTGCCGGCCACGCCGGTCGCCGCGTCGATCATGATGGCGACCTCCTGCTGCCCGGGTTGCAGGGCGGGCTGGTTCACGATCATGTCGCTCTGGAGCAGGGAACCCTTGCGCAGTGTGGTGACCGCGATCTTGCCCTGGATCTGCCCGAGGTCGGTGACGGCGTTCGGCGACAGCCACCGCTTGGGCATCTTGACCTTCTCGAACTGGCCTGTGCTCAGCGTCGTGTACGGCGCCACGTCGGTGCGCAGCTGGTAGGCGGCGACCTCTGGGCCGACCTTGGACTTGACGTCGCTGATGACGGAGAGCACGCCCGCGAACGCCGCGAGGGCGCAGATGACGGACAGGATCAGGAGTATCACGCCGCGGCGCTGACGGGAGTTCATGAACCGTGCAACCTCATTGGGATATCGGTCGGCGAAGTCGAGCGGAATCGAATGACGGTGGTGCCGGTGGTTCAGGGACTCATCCGGTGGGTGTCCGGCTCTCGGGGACGGGTGGAGTGGCCGAGCAGAAGACGCAGCGGTCTCCGATGACGTCGATGCCGCACCAGTGGCACACACCCTGGCGTACCGAGGTGACCAGTTGGTAGAGCACCGAGAGCTCGGGCAGGTAGGTGCAGAACTCGATCAGCTTGCCGGTACCCCACCAGGTGGCGGACTCGGCCGGCAGGTCGGCCTCCCGCAGCCCCAGCGCGTTCCAGGCGGGGGCGAGGGTGGAGCCGACCCAGTCGGACTGGAGCTGGCCCTTGGCGAGCAGCATCCAGCTGCCGAAGTCCGGCCCGGTCAGGCTCGCTTCGGGACCGATCCGGACGAGCTGCGGTTCCGGGTGGGCGATCACGCCGAACTGGCTGCCCGGAACCCAGGACTTGGCGTGCGCCTTCAGACCTACGGGGACGCGGTCGAGGCGGGCGACCGAGCCCAGGACGGCGCCGGCGTGGATGTAGTGGGTGAGCAGCCGGCCGGCCGAGGCGAGCACGCCGGGGCTGAGGTCGCAGGAGGCGAGCTGGCGCAACTGGCGGGCGAGGACGGCGAGTCCGAGCGGCGGCAGGTCGGGCCGGAACAGGGCGATGCGGTCGCTCTCCAGTAGCGAGCGGACGGTGTGCAGCCGCCGTTCCACACCGCTGGGGACGGCGTCCGAGCACACCACGACGACGTGCCCGTGGTGGTCGATCAGGGCCCTCACGGCGTCGAGCGTCTGCTCCAGTGGCTGCCGGTCCAGGTCCTTCAGGACGACGGCGGGCACGGTCCGTTCGTCCTGCGCGGGCAGCGCCATGTCGGCACTCGTCACAGCAATGGCAGTGGACACGCGCAGCTCCCCGTTAGACGCCTGTCGGCCCGCCGGCGGTCGTCCGGCGCACCGAGTTGACTTCACTGCGTGACTACCTCAGCACTGTATCCACGCCTCTGTGACCGGAGAACAGCGATTCTGTACCTGGCCGGCAACTCTCCTCGAACAAGTCATTTCAAACCGGGGCAGGCTGAGCATCCCGACCCGGCCCAAAAGCATGGGCCGGACGCAACTCGTTGACTGTGGGCCCGGGTTTGGGCCCGCGGGCCCACGCCGTCCGGGGCCGCCCGCACCTACGCTCGCCGACCGGAATGGCGCTTGCCAGTGTCGAGGAGGGGTGCCGCATGGCTCGCGGGGGCGGCAGACGGACGTGCCGGAGAACGTACGGGTACGACGACTCGGGCGCGACCGCCACCGAGTACCTCGGCATGGTCGTGGTCGTCGTCGCCGTCGTGCTCGGCATCGGCGCCACCGGCATCGGCCAGGCCGTCTACGACGGGATCGCCGCCAAGATCTGCAAGGTCACGGGCGGCTCGGACTGCGGCGGCGGAAGCTCGCAGGGGGACGACCGGGCCCTGACCGACGCCGACTTCGAGCCGGCGCTGTGCCAGGTCTCGACGGTCAGCGACAAGGCGGGCTCCAAGGCGAAGATCCTGTTCTGGGAGATCGGCAAGGAGTACGGCTTCCAGGAGCAGCACGTCAGGGCGCACACGGACGTCAACCACGACGGAAAGGTCGACGACCAGGACGAGCTGGTCTACCTCACCTTCACGGACGCGGCCTCCGTGGGCGCCAAGAAGGACTTCAAGCCCGGGCTGAAGATGGGGAAGGTCGGGACCGACAAGGTGGAGCTGGGCGCCGGGATCAAGGTGACCAACGGCGACACCTGGGTGTTCGAGAGCCCCGAGGAGGCGCGCAGGTTCCGCGACGACGTCGAGAAACTCCAGATGTACCAGATGCGACGCCGGTCGCCGGGCGGCGCGGACGCGAGCGTCGGCGACAGCATCCTCTACCTCTTCGGCACCGGTCCCCTCAAGGACGAGGAGGACACGGAGAACCGGGTGAAGAACGCGCTGGGCGACAACCGGAAGATCACCTACGGCAAGGTGGGCCTGGAGGCCTCCGCGGCGGCCGGCCTGAAGATCTCGGCGGGCGACGACAAGAAGCTCAGCGCCGCGCTCGGCGGCAACTTCAAGTACTCCCCCGAGATCACCTGGACCGACAACGCCTACAAGGACACGAAGTCGTACACGTACTCCTCGTCGATCGAGTACGGCACCAAGGCGAGTTACGAGGCGGGCCCGATCAAGGGCGACGCCTCGGCCTCCACCACCCAGACCGGCACCATCACCGTCACGTACGACAAGTCCACCGGCAAGCTGGTCGGCGTCAACATGACCCGCACCGTCGAGAAGGGCGGCCAGAAGGACGGCGCCCGGCTCGGCGGGGGCAACGGCAAGTCGGGCAAGGACGAGCGCAGCGGCGGGGTGAGCGGGAAGGGTACCGACAGCTCCACCGGCATCGAGGTCGTCACCACCTCCCTGAGCTTCGACCCCGGTCCCGCCGGAGACCGGGACCGGGCCGTCGCCGAGCAGTGGCTGAGCAGCACCAACGAGCAGCTGGTGACGCCCTTCCAGTACATGTTCGACGACCACGCGCCGACCAAGCGGCCGGGCGCCGACGACCCCTTCGGCCAACTGGTCTTCGACAGGGGCACGTCCAGCAGGATGACGTACACGGGCCAGGTGAACGCCGCCGAGTACGGCTTCGAACTGAACCTCGGGCTCAGCCTCGGCCTGTCGGTCAGCACCGAGCAGAAGGCGGAGACCCTCACGGACGCCAGGTTCCTCGGCGCTCCGAACGGAGACCGCCGGTCCTACGTCCCCTACAGCTACTGTGCCAATTGAACCCTCCCCCAGCTGAAGCAGGGGGATTCCTGGCTCAAGCAGCTCATTCGCTCAGCGAGCGAACGAGTCTGACGCTCTCAGCACCAGCCGGGACGGAACCTGCCCGGTTGCCCATTCAAGACAAAGGAGTTGTGCGTGCTTGGCTCCCGCAACGCACGGCGCTCAGCCTACCCGACTATCTGGGCGGTCTTTCACCTTTTGGACGAAACCCCGTTCCCTGCCCCGCTCCGCAGGAGTCCAATTCGTCCCCCGGCTGAAGCCGAAGGCGTCCTCGGACGTTTCCCGTGATCTCGCCGACAGGAGGGCTGGTACGCCGATGAGGACACGACTGCTGATCGCGGGCCTGATCGCTGCCGCGGCCGCCCTCACGGGCTGCGGCAAGGGCGACGCGGGCTCCGCCTCCATGCCGGACGGCTGGGGCACGCTGAGCACGAAGGGCGTGTCCGTGTCGTATCCCGCGGGCCCCGGGGGCTACGTCGAGCAGAGCGCGGCCGAGCGCAGCAAGTACAACGCGGCGGCGGCCGTACGCGAGGAGTCCGGACGGACGGTCTCGATCATCACCGTGCAACTGGACTTCACCCGGGCCGGCTCCGCCGAGCAGGCCGCCATCGCCGCCGAGGCCGGGATCCGGATGGGAGCGAAGGTGGAGGGCGAGAAGGACGTGAAGCTGGCCGGCACGGACCGGGCCAAGCGGATCGACTTCACCTTCGACTCGACCGGCGAGGACGGCGACCCGCCCAAGGGCACGCCGATCCGGGGCGTGATCCTGACGGGCCTGGACTCGACCGACCGGACCTTCGCGGTCCGGATCGACGCGGCGCGGGGCGCGCTGTCCTCCGCGGACCTGCGCGGGATCGTCGACTCGGTGCGGGTGCACTAGTGGTGGGGACGGAGGTACCGCTCCGGTGATGCCGCTGGTCCGGGCCTGGGCGGTGGGCGTGGTGGTGCTCGTCGTCACCGAGTACGCGCAGATGACGCTGCTGTACGGGAATCTGGTCGGCCCGCGGGGCGTGGGCTCGTTCGGCGCCGCGCTGGCACTGGTCCACCTGCCGAACCTGGTGTGCGTCGTGCTGGCGACCTGGGCCGCGGCGCGGGTGCATCCGGCGCCGTGGCGGGAGATCCCAGCGCGGCACGCGGTGGCGGCGTGCGCGGTGCCGGCGGCGGCGCAACTGCTGACGGTGTCGCTGTACTGGGAGCGTGCGGGACTGTCGTCCCCGGCGATGTGGATGTCGACCGGGGTGCTGCTGGCGGGGTGCGCGCTGGGCTTGCTGCTGGAGCGCTGGCAGGAGGAGGCACGGCCGTAACGGGAGTGCGGGACAGGGACGTTGAACCTGAGGCGACTTTGGTCTGGACCTCTTGACAAGCCAAATGGTCTGGACCAACTTGTACGACCAAGCGGTGGCCACCGTTAGTCCTGCCCTCCCCTTCCCCCCTCTCCCCCACCGGAGGCCCCAGTGGACCGCGTACCAGGCATGCCCCGACCCAGAGCACGACGGCTGCGCCTGTGGTCGGGAGCCGTCACCGCCGCCCTCGCCCTCTCCTTCGCCGGGGCCGGCCAGGCGTCGGCGGCAGACGTCAACAACGCCAAGAACGCCGGCTTCGAGTCGGGCCTGAGCAACTGGTCCTGCTCGGCCGGCAGCGGTACGACCGTCTCCTCCCCCGTGCACGGCGGCTCCGCAGCGCTGAAGGCCACACCGGCCGGGCTGGACAACGCCCAGTGCACCCAGACGGTCGCGGTCAAGCCCAACTCGACGTACACGCTGAGCGCATGGGTGCAGGGCGGGTACACCTACCTGGGCGCGACCGGCACGGGCACCACGGACGTCTCCACCTGGACGCCGGACTCGGCGAGCTGGAAGCAGCTCTCGACCACCTTCACCACCGGCTCCTCGACGACCTCGGTGACCGTGTACCTGCACGGCTGGTACGGGCAGGCGGCGTACTACGCCGACGACGTCTCCGTCTTCGGCCCCGACGGGGGCGGCGGCGGTGACCCGGCCCCGACGGTGCCGTCCGCGCCGGGCGGCCTGGGAGTGACGGGCACGACGTCCTCGTCGGTGTCGCTGTCCTGGAACACGGTCTCGGGCGCCACCGGCTACAACGTCTACCGCGACGGCTCGAAGGTGACGGCGGTGAGCGGCACGTCGGCGACGGTGAGCGGCCTCGCGGCCGCCACCTCGTACTCCTTCCAGGTCACGGCGACGAACGCGGCGGGCGAGTCGGCGAGGTCGGCGACCGTGACGGGCACGACGGCGTCCTCGGGCGGCGGCGGGGGCGGCACCGGCCTCCCGAAGCACGCGGTGACCGGCTACTGGCAGAACTTCAACAACGGCGCCACGGTCCAGAGGATCTCGGACGTGCCGTCGCAGTACGACATCATCGCCGTCGCCTTCGCCGACGCGACGGCCACCCGGGGCGCGGTGAACTTCACCCTCGACTCGGCCGGCCTGAACGGCTACACGGTCGACCAGTTCAAGGCGGACATCAAGGCCAAGCAGGCCGCCGGCAAGAAGGTCGTCATCTCGGTCGGCGGTGAGACGGGCACCGTCTCGGTGAGCGATTCGGCCTCCGCGACCAACTTCGCCAACTCCGTCCACTCGCTGATGCAGACGTACGGCTTCGACGGCGTCGACATCGACCTGGAGAACGGTCTGAACGCCACCTACATGACCCAGGCCCTGCGCTCCCTGTCCGGCAAGGCGGGCCCGTCGCTGATCCTCACGATGGCCCCACAGACCATCGACATGCAGTCCACGTCGGCCGGCTACTTCCAGACCGCGCTGAACGTCAAGGACATCCTCACGGTCGTCAACACCCAGTACTACAACAGCGGTTCCATGCTGGGCTGCGACGGCAAGGTCTACAGCCAGGGCTCGGTGGACTTCCTCACCGCCCTCGCCTGCATCCAGCTGGAAAGCGGCCTCGCCCCGTCCCAGGTCGGCCTGGGTGTCCCCGCCTCCACGAGGGGCGCCGGCAGCGGCTATGTCTCGCCGTCGGTGGTGAACAACGCCCTGGACTGCCTGGCCAAGGGCACCAACTGCGGTTCCTTCAAGCCCTCGAAGACCTACCCGGCCCTGCGCGGCGCCATGACCTGGTCCACCAACTGGGACGCGACGGCGGGCAACGCCTGGTCGAACACCGTGGGCCCGCACGTGCACGCGCTGCCGTAACGCCCCGGAAACCCTTCGCGGCTGCCGTGGCGCCCTCAGTGGGCGCGGCGGCAGCCGCTCGGTCCGGACAGGAGTCGCCGGGGTCAGGCGTCGTCGGTGGGCGGCTCGGCCACCGCGTGCTTGTCGTCGGTGCCGTCCTTGTCGCTGGTGCCGTCCTCGTCCGCCGCGCCGTCCTCGAAGTACGCGTCCAGGACCGCGTCCAGTCGCGTCTCCCATTCATCGAAGCGTGCCCTGGCCGGGGCCTCGATCTCGATGGGGTACCAGCGCCGGTCCGGGGTGTGGACGGTGATGGTGAACCGCTTGCCGAAACGCGGGGTCGCCGTCTCGACAGCGCCGATCTCGTCCCAGCGGAACTCGCACTCCTGGTCGTCCAGGCAGAGGCGTACGCCCTTGTGGTCGGCGACGATGCGGGCCCGGCGGTCGGCGGCCTCGAAGACGGGACCGTCGACGGCCGCTTCCTGTCGTTCTTCCGGCCGCTCCTCCTCCTGCCGCTCCGCCTTCCCGGCGGATCCGGCGTCGTCCGCGACCGCCTCCACGGCCGACGGCTGCTCGGATGCCGGCGGCTGCTCGGCCTGCCGCGGCCGGGCGTCCTCCGGTTCCGCCGTCGCGGGTGCGGTGAGCCCGGGGATGTGGGCCGGGTCGAACCCGGCACCCTTCACGGGCTCGGCCTTCAGGGGCTGGCTGCTCGAACCTATGCGCTGCTCCACAGCGGGCAGTATGGTCGACGAACCTGTGCCGGACACAGCCAGCCCCGACTTCGTTATACGAAGATGGCCAAGACGCGTCAGCCGAGCACGGCGAGCGCGTCGATCTCGATCAGCAGGCCCGCGGGCAGGCCCACGTAGACGGTGGTGCGGGCGGCGGGCGGCTGGGTGAGGCCCTGCTCCTCGAAGTACGTGTTGTAGAGGTCGTTCATCTCAGCGAAGTGGGCCACGTCCGTGAGGTAGACGCGGATCATCATCACGTCGTCCCAGGTCGCGCCACCCTCCTCCAGGATCGCCTTGACGTTGGCGAGGGTCTGGAGGGTCTGCTCGCGCAGGGTCGGGCCGGCCGGGGTGGGGGGCACGCCCTCCTCGGCGGGCAGGAAGCCGACCTGGCCGGCGACCTGGAGGATGTTGCCCTTCCGCACCCCGTGGGAGAACTTCGCGGGCGGGGTGGTGTGGGTCGCGGGGATGAGGGCGATCTTGGCCGTCGTGTCGCTCATACGGGGTCCTTCACTGGGTTTCTGCCGGAGAACTCGTCACTGATGGCGTCCGCGGTACGGCGCACCAGCGGGAGCAGGGCGAGGAGTTCGTCGGCGGTGACGACGACGTTCGGCGCGGAGACCGACATCGCGGCGACCACCCGGCCGTCCGCGCCGCGGATGGGCGCGGCGACGCAGTTGATGGACTCCTCGTGGCCGCCGAGGTCGGCGGCCCAGCCCTGATCGCGCACCGTCGCCAGTTCCTTCAGGAAAGCGGCGGCGTTCGGTGTCGAACGGGCTGTGTACATGGGGTAGTCGAGCCTCTGGGCGATCGCGCGCCGCTCGGCCTCGGTCAGGTCGGCGAGCAGCAGCTTGGCCACGGCCGCGACGGTGATGGCGACGGGCTTGCCGATCCGGGAGTACATGCGCACCGGGTAGCGGCTGTCCACCTTGTCGATGTAGAGCACCTCGTCGTCCTCGTGGACGGCCAGGTGCACGGTGTGCCCGCACTGCTCGCCGAGGCTCAGCAGGTGGGGATGGGCGATCTCGCGCACGTCGAGGCTCTCCATCGCCTCCTGCGCGAGGGCGAAGAGCCGGGCGCCGAGCCGGTAGCGCTGGTCGGACTGGCGGTGGACGAGCCCGTGCTGGTGGAGGGTGCGCAGCAGCCGCAGCGCGGTGGACTTGTGGACGCCGAGGCGGTCGGCGACCCGCCCGAGATCGGCGGGGCCCTCGGCGAGCAGCGGCAGGATGCTCAGCGCCCGGTCGACGGTCTGGCTCATGGAGTACGTACCTCCTGCTCGGCCTCCTCGACCCCTTGCGCGGTGCCCGTCCGACCGGGGTCGAGTCGCAGTCTTCCCCACGCCGCCTCACCCAGGGCGACCGGCCGGTCGGCGTGGCGCCGGGCAGGAGGCGTGGCGAGATCGCAAGGGACGGTGAGCGCGGCGTCGGGGTGCCCGGCCCCGGCGAGGGCGCAGATGACGTCGGACTCGGCGCCGCCGGCAGCCCGCTCGAAGGAGGGCATGTCGGCCGGGCGGCCCGGACGGGAGGGCGGGAACGTGACCATCGACTCGCCGAGCGTGACGGCGTCCACGACGGCGGGTGCGCCGGATGTTCCGTGGGCGGCGTTGACGATGGTGACTCCCTTCGGGTTCCGGGGCGCCGGCATCGACCCGGCGGGCCGCGGACATTGACCCGACTTCGGCGAGATGCTAGACACCGATAAGCACTGTACGCAATGACCGTTGCACATATTGCAACGATTCTGAAGGGGGCTCGATGAGCACGGAAGCGCTCGCCCGGCTGGCCGAGGAACGCGTCGACCACCGTTTCAAGGGCCTCCCGCCGGACGCGGACGGCCTGACCGTCGGCGAGCTGACCGCCCAGCGCCGCAACCTCTTCACCGGCGGCTTCACCACGCCCGTGCTCGCCCTCTCCGCCGAGCGCCTGGAGCACAACCTGAAGCTGATGGAGACCTACGCGGCCCGCCACGGCCTCGCCTTCGCCCCGCACGGCAAGACCTCCATGGCCCCGCAGCTCTTCCACCGCCAGCTGGAGCACGGCGCCTGGGGCATCACGCTCGCGGTGCCGCACCAGGTGCGCGTGGCCCGGGCGTTCGGCATCAGCCGGGTCTTCCTGGCCAACGAGCTGGTGGACCCGGCGGCCCTGCGCTGGGTCGCCGCGGAACTGGCCGCCGACCCCTCCTTCCGCTTCATCTGCTACGTCGACTCCGTGCGCGGGGTGGAGCTGATGGACGCGGCGCTGGAGGGTGCCGCCCGCCCGGTGGACGTGGTCGTCGAGCTGGGAGCCGGGGAGGGCGCGCGCACCGGTGTGCGCACGGACGCCGAGTGCGCGGAGGTCGCCGACGCGGTGGCGGCCACGGACACCCTGCGTCTCGTCGGGGTCGCCGGTTACGAGGGCGAGGTGCCGCAGGCCGACCCCGAGCGGGTGCGGGCGTGGCTGACCCGGCTCGTCGCCCTGGCCGTGGACCTCGACAAGGCCGGGAAGTTCGCGCGCACAGAGGAGATCGTGGTGAGCGCGGGCGGCAGCGCCTGGTTCGACACGGTGGCCGAGGTGTTCGCCGACATCCCCGAACTCTCCCTGCCAGTACTCAAGTTGCTGCGCTCGGGCGCGTACGTCTCGCACGACGACGGGCACTACCGCAAGATCACGCCCTTCAACCGCGTCCCCGAGGAGGGCGCCCTGGAGCCCGCCTTCCGTCTCTGGGCGCAGGTGGTCTCACGCCCCAGCCCCGAACAGGCCTTCGCCAACGCGGGCAAGCGGGACGCGGCCTACGACCTCGATCTGCCCTTCGCCCAGGTGGTGCGCCGGGACGGCGCCGAACGCCCGGCGACGGGGATCGAGGTCACCGGCCTGTCCGACCAGCACGCCTGGCTGAGCACCGCTTCCGGGGCGGAGCTGCAGGTCGGCGACTGGGTCGGCCTGGGGCTCTCCCACCCGTGCACGTCCTTCGACAAGTGGTCGCTCATCCCGGTGGCCGAGGCGGACGGTACCGTCGTCGCATACGTCCGTACGTTCTTCTAGGGGCTTCGGGAGGCGCCGCCATGGACCCCGTGGAGCTCGCCGACTACGCCGATCTCGTCATCCGGGACGCGGACGTGGCCGACGGCACCGGCGCCTCCTCCTACCGCGCCGACGTGGCCGTCAAGGACGGCAGGATCGTCTCCGTCGTCAAGGAGGCCGCGGCGGCCGGCTGCCAGCGCCCGCGGGCACGGCGGGAGCTGGACGCGGAGGGCCTGGTGCTGGCCCCGGGCTTCATCGACATGCACGCCCACAGCGACCTCGCCCTGCTGCGCGACCCCGACCACAGCGCGAAGGCGGCGCAGGGCGTCACGCTGGAGGTCGTCGGGCAGGACGGGCTGTCGTACGCGCCGGTCGACGACCGCACCCTCGCCGAGGTCCGCCGGGCGATCAGCGGCTGGAACGGCGACGGCGACGACATCGACTTCACCTGGCGTTCGGTGGGCGAGTACCTGGACCGTCTCGACCACGGCTTCGACGGCGAGGGCATCGCCGTCAACGCCGCCTACCTGGTACCGCAGGGCACGGTCCGCGCGCTCGCCGTCGGCTGGGAGGACCGCGCGGCCACGCCCGAAGAGCTGGACCGGATGCGGCGGCTGGTCGCCGAGGGCATGGAGCAGGGCGCGGTCGGCATGTCCGCCGGACTCACCTACACCCCCGGGATGTACGCGGGGGACGCCGAACTGACCGAGCTGTGCCGGGTGGTGGCGGCGCACGGCGGCTACTACTGTCCGCACCACCGCAGTTACGGCGCCGGAGCGCTCGAGGCGTACGCGGAGACGGTGCGGCTCGCGCGCGAGGCGGGCTGCCCGCTGCATCTGGCGCACGCCACCATGAACTTCGCCCCGAACAAGAGCCGCGCCGGCGAACTGCTGACCCTCCTCGACGAGGCACTCGCCGCCGGCGCCGACATCACCCTGGACACCTACCCCTACACCCCCGGCTGCACCACCCTGGTGGCCCTGCTGCCGAGCTGGGCGGGCGAGGGCGGCCCGGAGGCGGTCCTCGGGCGGCTGGCCGACGAGGTCACCGCGGAGCGGATCCGCCACCACCTGGAGGTGACCGGCTCGGACGGCTGCCACGGGGTCCCGGTGGAGTGGGAGACGATCGAGATCTCCGGGGTCACCGTCCCCGCGCTCGCGAAGTACGTCGGCCTGACGGTCCGGGAGGCGGCGGCCCGGCGCGGCGAGGAGCCCTGGACCACCGCCCGGCGGCTGCTGGTGGAGGACCGGCTGGGCACGACGGTCCTCCAGCACGTCGGTCACGAGGAGAACGTCCGGGCGATCATGCGCCACCGCGCCCACACCGGCGGCTCCGACGGCATCCTGCGGGGCACCAAGCCGCACCCGCGGGCCTACGGCACCTTCCCGCGGTACCTCGGCCGGTACGTACGGGAGTTGGGCGTGCTGTCGCTGGAGGAGTGCGTCGCGCACCTCACCGGGCGCCCGGCAGCCCGGCTGCGGCTGCCGGACCGGGGTGTGGTCCGCGAGGGGTACCGGGCCGACCTGGTCCTGTTCGACCCGGCCACGGTCGCGCCGGGCTCGACCTTCGAGCGGCCGCGCGCGCTGCCTACGGGGATCCCGTACGTCCTGATCGACGGCCGGTTCGTGATCGAGGACGGACGGCGCACCGACGTACTGGCGGGGCGGGCGGTCCGCCGGACCTAGACGAGTCATTCCGAATGCTGACGGTGCGTTTGGGAACGCGGACAGGGCGTCCAAGATCGATCTGTGACGAATGACCTGGACGCCCTGCTCA